>DAHVXO010000348.1 GCA_027356675.1 Symbiobacteriaceae bacterium
GGCGACAAATTCAGTGGCGCCTTACTCTCTGGAACACGCTTTTGATGGCTGTGGTCGTAGCTGCTTTTGCCATCACGGTCTACTTGCTCATGCGCAGCACTACCTGGAGCCAGGCATCCGTTGCAATGGAGGCCGCGGCCCGGGAAGCGGTGACCGAATGGCAGTCCCGTGGACAACTGGGTCCACTCTCCACTGGCGATGTGGTCGCTCTGCGCATTGCGGACCGGACCGGCCGGGTACTGGCCAACACGGGCAAATGGCCTGACCAGCAGTCCGCTCCTCCCCCATCCCGGTCACTCCACCTGGTGAAGATCACCGATCAGCCAATCCGGGCGGTGCAGACCTTTAACACGGGCGGGCTCCTGGCCACGGTCATGTTGGATGTGACCTCGCCAAAGGAGCGAATCGAGGACCTGGGGCGGATTCTGATCCTGGCCACCCTGGCGGCTGTGCTCCTCTCCGGAGGGGTTGGGCTGGCCATGGCCCGGCTGACGCTGCGCCCCGTTGACCGCATGTCAGCGGCGGCCCGTCGCATCGCCCTGGACCCGGGAAGCGGCCAGCTCGAACGGATACCGCTCCAACCGCCCGAGGATGAACTCTACCGCCTCGGCGAGACCTTCAATGCGATGCTGGCCCGGATTGAGCATTCCTTCGAGCGGCAGACGCGGTTCGTCGCCGATGCCTCTCACGAACTGCGGACTCCTCTGACGGTGATCCAGTCATATGCGCGCATGCTCGCCCGCTGGGGGCGCAACGATCCGGCAGTCCTTGAAGAGGCGCTGGGCGCCATCAACCGGGAGACTGTCCGTATGGGCAGACTCCTGGAGGACCTGCTACTGCTGGCCCGAGGCGATGCAGGGCTAGAGTTGCAACAACAGCCGGTGGAGGTGGGGGCCATCCTCCGTGAGTTGGGTCGGGACCTTGCCGTGGCGGCAGAGAGCCTGGGGGGACGGCGCACGGAGAAGCCGGGGCCCGTCGCAGTGAAGGCAGCGGCACGTGAACCGGCCTGGGTGAAGGGCGACCCCCGACACCTGCGGCAACTGATCCTGGCGCTGGCCGACAACGCCATCCAGTACACTCCGGCCGGCGGGCAGGTTACCCTCTCCCTGGAGCAACGAGATCAGACTGTGCGGATTCATGTGGCAGACACGGGCATCGGTATCCCGCCCGAAGCGCAGGACCGCATCTTTGATCGCTTCCACCGGGTGGACAAGGACCGTTCCCGTGGCACCGGCGGAAGCGGCCTCGGCCTTTCCATCGCTGCCTGGCTGGCCCGAGTGCACGGTGGTGCAGTTGCGTGTCAGTCACTTCCCGGGGCGGGAAGCACCTTCACGGTCACCTTGCCCCGCCTGGACTTGGCGATTGGCAGCAACCCCGATCCCCCGTAATCAGATGTTGTCCGCCGCACTGGAGCCAAGAACCCCTGCCGCTACGGCTGCCACTCAATGCGGTCGCCGCGGCTCGGGGACGGTCTCACGCCTGGCAGTGCGGCGAGGATCGCCAGCACATAAGCGGGATAGGCAGGGGAACCCCGCCCCCTCGCCCCTTGCGCCGTAAGGCTGCCATTGCGATGGAGCAGCTTGTAGGCCCTGACCACCTCCGCCATGCCAATCATGCGCGGCCAGCCTGTGCTGTCGGGAACAACGGTCAGGGAATCGGCCTCCACCTCGGCGACCCGGAAAGTCGAGCCGTTCCAGGTGCGAAGCGACTGGCCCTGCAGGCCGCGCAGGAAGAGCGAAAACGGCTCAATAAACGGCTTGGGGGCTGGGACGATCTCCGGTACCGGATCCACTCGCGCGGCGAAAACCGGCGCCGACAGGTCTGCGGCCGGTTCAGCGACCGCCAGTCGGTTGACCGTGGCGTAGAACGCCAACCGCCCTGCGACGGAAGTTGCCTCGATCGGGCAGGTACAGACGGCGCCGGCCTTCTGCAGGAGGGCCTTGAGCGGCTGCCGGAACGACGGGGTTGCGTGCAGTTCAACGGTGATGCCGGCAAGCGACGGTCCATGATGCTCCCTGAGGGCCGCTACCACCTGGCGCGCCCAAGCAAGCCGCCAGGTCGACGTCCCGTTACGGAGGGTACGGCGCTCGGGCGGTACCACCGCATCGAGGGTCAGCAGGCCATGGGTGGGTGACAGTGCGTAGATGACATCCGCTCGGCCCCCCAGGTAGCGAAGCGCGCCCGTGAAGAGGTCGGAGAAGCGGTAGAGCTGGCGCACCGAATCGGGGGCGGTCATTTTCGACTTATTGCAGCCGATCAGCCCGATCAGCACGTGCTTGTCCTCCAGTCTATGCGTGGTCTGCGCTGAGGTCCCCGTAAAGGGTGTCGGATGAGAGCATCATCTGTTAAAACCGTCTAGAGTGAAGGTTTCGACGACATGGTTGGTCTGTTCCTTCCGGCGCAGAGGCATCGACGACATTGAGATGACACCGCTGGTGAAAAGCCGACCAGTGCGGCTGAAAGGATCCACCCGCCAGCAAGGGCGATGGCCGTTCCCGATTGCCGGGGGGGCGTGGCCTATCCGGCGTAGCTGTGCAGCCCTGAAATCAAGAGGTTTACCCCCACCAGCGTGAAGATGACCACCACGAAGCCGATGACGGCGGTCCAGGCGGCAGCACGGCCTTCCCATCCACGCACGATTCGCATGTGCAGATAGCCGGAGTAGAAGAGCCAGGAAATCAGGGCCCAGGTCTCCTTGGGGTCCCAGGACCAGTACGCGCCCCACGCCTTCTGGGCCCAGATCATGGCGAAGACGATCGCTCCCAGTGTAAAGAGCGGGAACCCAACAGCTACGCCGCGGTAACTGACTTCATCCAGCAGTTTCGGATTCATTCCGCTCACCGCCCTTGAGCCCAGGGAGCGCAGCGGGCCTCTGTTGAGCAAGCGGGCGATTCCATAGAAGAGAACGCCGACCACCAGCGAGAGTACGAGGGTATTCAGCTTCTTGGCTGCCGCTGTGCCTGCCAGCCAGGCCGGCGTGATGACCAGCGGTAAGTTCAAACCTAACCACTTGGCCTGGCCCGGGGTAGACCCGGGTGGTCCGAAGAACGGCGGCAATTCATAGCGGAGGACCCCGCCTGTGGCCGCGTTGGTCAATTCAGCCGCATAGCCAGTCCACTTCAGCCCCAGGGCCAGAATGATGAACCCCACGAGCGTTGCCATCAGGAAGAAGAATGACTCCAGCAGGCGCTCCTCCCAGGGCTTACTCTCATCGAGTCGCACTCGGAGCAGGTACATGAGTGCCGCACCAAAGCTCACGGCAAAGGCACCTTCGCCCAGCGCGGCCGTGGAGACATGCAGTACCAGCCAGTAGGACTGGAGCACCGGCACTAACGGCCGGACGGTGTTGGGGAAGACCGAGGCATAGGCAATCACGATGACGCCCACCGGTGCGACGAAGGCGCCCAGACCGGGGAGTCTATACCAGCTGGAAAGCACGACGAAGAATAGCATGATGGACCAGCCGACAAAGGACATGTACTCGTACATATTCGACAGAGGCGCCTGATTCGACCCAAGCCAACGGATGGCGATGGCCCCGCCGTGGACGACCACACCAGACAGGCTCAGGATGAAGGCGAGGCGTCCGAGGCGATCGGCCGCCTCAAAATAACGTGGGTCACGGCGCCGCAGTGTGATTCGGGCGATGTAAAGAAGGGCTGACATCACATACGCCGCGAAGGCGTCGGCGAACAGGTAACCGCTCAGGGTAATCATCGCTCTTCGTCCTCCAGGGGATCCT
>DAHVXO010000364.1 GCA_027356675.1 Symbiobacteriaceae bacterium
CGGGCTTGTAGTCAGGTCTGGATCAGCTTTTGCTCGATGGCATAGCGAACCAGTTCGTAGCGGGTGTGCAGGCCGAGTTTCTCGCAGAGTCTTTCCTTGTACGTCTCCACCGACCGGGCACCGACCGTCAGTTGATCGGCAATTTCCTGATTCGTGTAGCCCAGGGCGAAGAGCCTCAGCACCTCCACCTCCCGGGGACTCAGCGGCACACTGGCGTTGCGAGCGACCGCCCGAGGCTGAAGCAGCCCGGCCGCGAGTGTGGGGTAGATGTAGGTCTGACCCGCCGCCACCGCAGCGATTGCCGCCAGCAGTTCCACATCGGCCGCCTCTTTGAGCACGTAGCCGCTGCCGCCGGCCGCCATCACCTGGCGAACGTAGGCCATATCGTCGTGCATGGTCAGGACCAGCACCCGGGCCATCTTGGCCAGAGTGGCAACGATCTCCAGACCCGATCCCCCTGGCATGGCAAGATCGAGAATCACCAGGTCCGGCCGGACCTGTTCGGTCAAGACGACGGCTTCCGGCCCGGATGAGGCCTCGGCCACCACCTCAAACGCCGGCTGCATCTCCAGGAGGATCCGTAGACCCTTGCGCACAACCCGGTGGTCATCCGCGATCAGAATGCGCATGGGCTCGCTCCTCTCCACCCCAGGGGATCTTGACATAGATGATGGTCCCGCTACCCGGACGGTACTCAACGGTCACGGTGCCGCCCACCAGGGCGACCCGCTCATGCATGCTGACCAGTCCGATGCCGGAGAGCGGTGCACTCAGGTCGAAGCCGTGGCCATCATCCTCGATCACAGCCAGTGCCGTGGGGCGCCGCAGGTCCAGCACCACGCCGAAGTGGCGGGCATCGCTGTGGCGGGCGATGTTGGTCAAGGCCTCTTGCACGCTGCGATAGAGCGTGGTCTCCACCAGAGTGGGCAGGCGCTCCGCCACATCTCCCACCACCTGGAGGCCACCTTCAATCTGGTGGGCACGGCGGAAATCATCCAAGTACCGTTCCAGGGCGGCAACCAGTCCCATGTCGTCGAGGACCGCCGGCCGCAGGTGGCGGGAGAGCAATCGCACCGACTCCAGCGTCCCCGCCGCCAAGTCTCGCAGGTACGCAACCTGCTGCTCGCGCGGCTCGGGGGCATCTGCCAGGACCTTCAGCCCTACGATCAGACCTGTGAGCGACTGGCCCACCTCGTCGTGCAGTTCGGCCGACATGCGCCGCCGTTCCTCCTCCTGTGCAGTCATGAGTTTCTGCAAGAGGTCTGTCCGCGCTCGCTCCTTGGCCCGCACGGCCTCACCAGCCGCCCGGAGGCGTTCAATCATCTCGTTGAAGGCCTCAGTCAGGGCGCCGACTTCATCCGGCGTGCCCGGATTCGCCCGCACCCCGAGGTCCCCACGGCCAACGCTGCGTACCACGTGAACCAGCCCCGAGACTCGCCGGGTGAGCGTGAATATCGGCACGCCGGCCGCCAGCAGGGCCAGCAACCCCACCGCCACCACAACGATGGTCAGGTTGCGCGACACCGTCCGCAGCGAAGCACTCAGATCGGACTCAGAAAGGCCAACCCGGGCAAAGCCGGCGAGCCCATCGACTATGGGCGCAACCGCATCGTGAAGGGCACCTTCCTCGGAGGTCAGTCGCAGCACCTCGGCGGGTTGACCTGTCCGGGTGGGGTGGACCGCCAGCAGCGTGCGTGGAAACCCCCCCTCAAACGTATGGGCAAAGAGGCGCCCCCGGCCATCCACCACAAAGGCGTACCGGACATCCGGGTTGTTGGCCATGGTGTCCCGGAGCATCTGCCTGACCTCCAGGGCGTTTCGGGTCAGAAGCGGGTCGGCCACACGAACCGCCAGGTCACCGGCCAGCGAGAGGCTCCGCTTGTCCAGTTCGGCGCCGACGGCATCCAGCAGCGCTCCCCGTACCTGGAGGATCGCGGCACCCCCCAGGACAACCGCCAGGAGCAGCACGATCGCCAGTAGCTTGGTCCGAACACTGGTGTGACGGATGCGCTCGACCAGCCTCATGGTTTGACCCCCACCTGGGCGGACAGCCGCCGCACCGAATCGTAGGCGGCGTCGTCCGCCGGCACAAAGCGGTCCACTTGCAGCGACGCCAGCAACTCGCGACCTTCCGGAGACTGGTCGAGATTGGTCAGGGCGTCCGCAATCGCCCGCTTCAGTTCAGACCCGACCCGGGGACCGGCCACCACCGGCGGGGCGGCGTAGGCGGGCGAGGTGGCAATCACCCAGACCCGCCGCTGTAGGTCCGGGTCCTCCAGCACCGCCCGGGCATAGACGGTACTGTCCACAGCGGCCCCGTCTACCAGGCCCTGGTCCAGTGCCCGGATCGACTGGTCCGGGCTCCCGGTGAAGACCGCGTGCTCAAAGAACCGTTCGGCGGATTCGCCATAGTCCAGAAGCAGTGCCCTTGGATAGAGCCGTCCGGTGGCGGAGATCGGGTCCGTGTAAGCGAAGGTGTGCCCCTTCAGGTGTGCAAACTCGGTCATCCCGCTATAGCGCCGCACGATGATATAAGACTGGTTCTCAGCCCGCCCCGCATAGACCGGAGCGGCCAGGGCCTCCATGCCGAATTCGGCCCGCCCCAGGACGTAGGCGTAGCTACTGACCAAGCCGATCTGCACGCCGCCGGAGCGGACCACATCGATCGCTTCGGTATAGGAGCGAAAGAGGACAATCTCAATGGGCCGATTCAACTGCCTGCCCAGGTAGTCCATCAGAGGACCCCAGCGCAGCAGCATCTGCTTGGGGGCCAACAAGGCCGACAGGCCGACCCGCAGCACCGGCCGCGGCAAAATACCCTGGGCGCCTGCCGCCAGGGTTGGATCAAGGTCGTTCAGCCTGACAGACGGCACGGACGGCGCTGCCGTGCACCCAGCGAGGGCCACGAGTAGGATCAGGGCGATCAGGCTGCGACGCACAGCAGTTCCCTCCCACAGCAAGGGTTCGCTGCGGGAAGCGGCCTGACCTGCCGTGGGTTGTGGCGTGGCGGTCGGACCGCAGAACCCTGGCTGCGATTGCTCAGTCTTGCGGGACCACCACCGCCAACGCCTGGGGCGCAGCGCGAAACTCCTGAGCCCGCTCAGACATGATCTCCCCGTCGTAGTGGCGGCGCACCTGGGGCGAGACGCCCACATGCACATGCTTACCCCGGAGCACCCGAACCTTTGGATGCCCAACGTGACCACCTGTGTAGACAAGCCGCAGGAGATTGAGCAGTTCCAGGCGGCCCAGTTCACTGGCCAGAATCACGTCGAGCTGTCCATCCAAAGGGTCGGCCATCGGTGCGATCCGCATGCCGCCCCCGTAGTTCTGCCCATTGGCGATGGCGACCATGGCGCAGCGCCCGGTGACGGAATCGCCGTCCACGGTGACGGTCATGGGAATCGGCTGGTAGCGCGCCAAAGTCGTGACGGCGCTCGCCAGGTACGGGAGCGTGCCCCCCAGCCCCTTGGGGAAGGAGGCCGCACGCGCCGCCACCTCACCATCAAAGCCGATGCCGGCGGCGTTGATGAAGTACTCGCCGCCGACCGTCTGGCCCAGGTCAATCCGGCGCTTCTGCTCCCCCAGGGCCACGTGAAGGGCAGCCTCAGGCTCACGTGGCAGCCCGATGTTGCGCGCGAAGTCGTTGCCGGTGCCCGCGGGCACAACCCCCATGGCCGTATCGGTATACGCAAGCTCCTGTGCGACGGCCACGATGGTGCCATCGCCCCCGACGACGATCACCCGGTCGACGCCGTCCGCTACGGCCTCCGCCGCCACCCGCCGGGTCTCGCTATAGCTCGAGGGGATCACCGCGTCATAGCGGGCATCGCCGGCCACCCGGTGGGCAATCCGCTGCCAGGTGCGGAGGCTGGATCCCCGTCCAGCCTTGGGGTTGATGATGAACAGGCCCCGCACATCCCAGTCCTCCCCCATGCCAGTCATGAACGCGCGCGGTGCACGGCACGGTACAGGTAGTCCACCATCTCGGGGAAGGCCGACCCGAGCCGGATCGCCAGGGCGAGCCGTGAGGGCACTACGACCTCCGAAATTCGATTCTCGATGACGGTGCGAATGACCTGTGCCACACGCCCGGACGTGAGGACCGGCACGCCTGGAGGCAGGGGGTAATGCGGACCCCCCAGCCGCCCGCTGACCATGGGCGTGTCCACAGGACCCGGGAGGACCAGCGCCACATGGATGCCCACCGGCCGGAGCTCCTGACGCAGGGCAGCGGTATACCCGCTGACGGCGAACTTGCTCGCAGCGTAAGCAGCCATGTAGGGCGGTGCCATGCGGCCCGCCACGGAGGCAACGTTGACGATGACCGGGGCGTGTCCCCGGCGCAGCAGGGGCAGGCAGGCGTGGATCACCGCCACCGTGCCCAGGAAATTGACGCGCATGAGGCGCTCCGCCACTTCGGGGCCGAGCGTCTCGGCGGGACCAACCTCCAGTTGACCCGCGCAGTTAATCAGGACGTCAAGGTGTCCGGCCTCGGCCGCCACGGCCGAGGCCATCGCGTGGACGGCGGCGGAGTCCGTGACGTCGACGGTCAGGGGGATGGCGCCGTGCCCGCGGGCCACCGTCATCAGCCGCCCGGGATCCCGACCGGCGATGAAGAGCGGGCCCGCCACACCCGCCATGGTAGCGGCGACCGCCTGCCCGATGCCGCTGGAGGCGCCCGTCACCAGGACGGCGCGGCTCATGCCATTGGCACCGAAGGGAGCAGCCGCCCGTCGATCCGCTCGAAGATATCGGCCAGGCTCCGACCCGTGATGGTCAGCCCGTGGTTCTTGAGGCCGACCACTGCCGCCGCCGGGTCCGGGTGAGTGCGCACCAGGTCCGCCACCTCCCGGGCCAGTTCAGCCGTGCCACACGGGTAGCTGACGCTCGTGCTGGCGATCCCGTCCATCCAGGCATGGACGTGCACAACGGCGCCCACCTGGGGATGCTCGGTGTAAAGCATCCAGTGCTCGATGGCATCCACCGAGGCGCGCCGGGGCTCGACTTCCGGGGGAATGCTGATTCGCATGGCCTTGCGTCCGGCGTCGTAGCCGGTAATCAGCAGCATGTCGCGCCCGACCGTCTGCATCCTCCCCTTGTCCACGCCGCCCGCGCTCATCCAGAAGGAGCTGCTCTCCTGGCGGACACTCAGGTTCCCGTAGCTGAGCCCCCCGAGCCCGAAGAGCCGCTGAACATGGGCCATATCGCGAGCCGGCAGCAACTCCTGGATCGGAAACGGGGCGGGGAGCAGGTTCATCTGGTCCAATAACTGGCCCGCCAGGGCAAGGGAGCGGGTGTTCGTGTTCCCGTCCCGCCACTGAACTGGAAGGTCAGGGGTGAACAGGTTGCCCACCACCAACTGCGATGTGGCCAGGGGCGCCATCCGCTTGTACACGGCCTCGAAGAAGCCCGCCTCGCCCACGGCGGCCGGGTCGATGGGGTAGTACCCCTGCTCCAGGGTCACGAAGTAGGTCTGCCACCCCTCCCCCTGTCCGGCGACGGCGTAGACCAGCAGGTTGGAGAGCGACCGCACCAGGACCGGGTAGGCGGCCTTCAGCAGATCGGCCGGTGCGCTCTGGACCTCCACGACGGAGACCACGAACGTCCCCTGCGCCTTCCTGCGGTATGGGCGGGGACGTGTCGCACTGGTGAAGTTGATCACGAGCCGGGGAACGGTGGTCCCCTCAGAGATGATGGCGTGGCCATGATCCCGGAGGGATCGCTCAAGCCCATCGGCGAACCAGCGGAGGCGCCCGCCGGCCGGATGGCCGACCAGCATGGTACCGTTCAGCTCAGTCTTTCGGACCGAGGCCATGGAGATCTGGGACAAGCTGATTTTCACTCCCTCATCAGTCGTCCCAGTTAACTTGCCCCCTCCAGAGGGGTTTTATGCCAGGCGGCTCGGACGAGGGTGCAGTCACCCTGATTCTAAACAGATGGTAAACCATCTACCCCTACGGGTTCGCAGATGATACATTTGGAGTTAACGGTATCGAAAAGGAGCCCGCCGATGCTTAGCGAGACCTACCGGGAAGCCCGTATCATGATCGTCGATGATGACGCCACCAGTCTGCACCTGGTCGAACTCGCCTTGCAGCGGGAGGGCTATCGTTATATCCGTGCGATCACCGATCCCCGCCAGGTCCTGCCGATCTTCGGCGAGTTCAAGCCGGACCTGCTGGTCCTCGACCTTACCATGCCGTACTTCGATGGCTTCGATGTGATGCGTCAGTTGCGGCCGCGCATCCAGGGGACCTTCTTCCCCATCCTGGCGATGTCGGAAGACCTCATGCCCGAGGTGAAGCTCAGGGCCCTCGAGGGCGGGGCCAAGGATGTCCTGCCCAAGCCGGTCGACCCCGTGGAGGGTGCCCTGCGCATCCGCAACCTGCTGGAGACCCGCTTCCTGCAGAGACAACTGCGGGAGCTGAACGGGGCCCTGCAGGAGCGAATCGACGCCCGGACCCGGGAACTCGAGCTTGCGCAGGTGGAGATCCTCGAGCGCCTGGCCCTGGCCGCCGAATTCCGGGATGATGATACTGGGCTTCACCCCGTCCGGGTGGGCAAGCTCTCCGCCCGCATGGGCAAGATCCTGGGGCTGCCGGAGGTGCAGTGCCGCATGCTCGAGCGGGCGGCGCCCCTGCACGACGTGGGCAAGGTGGGTATTCCGGACGCCAT
>DAHVXO010000370.1 GCA_027356675.1 Symbiobacteriaceae bacterium
ACATGACTCGGGTATTCTATACAGGGTCCTACAAGCCGCCGCGGGAATTTAACTGGGTCATCGGCGTGGTTCTGTTCCTGATTACCGTGTTGCTCTCCTTTACGGGATACCTGTTGCCCTGGGACCAGCTGGCTTACTGGGCCATCACCGTCGGTTCGAACATGGCCAAGGTCTCGCCCGTGGTTGGTACCTACGTCCAGCAGGCCCTGCTCGGTGGATACGACATCGGCCCGGCTACCCTGATTCGCTGGTATACCCTGCACGTGATTCTGCTGCCGCTGGCCGCCATCGTCTTGATGGCCATGCACTTCTGGCGGATCCGCAAGGACGGCGGCATCTCCACGCCCATCCCTTACGATGAGGACGGGGAGACGGCCGAACTAATCGCACCGAGTACTCCGGCGGCTCAGTAAGGGAGGGGACCTCATGGCTGAAGCGGGCGAAAAATTCCAGCAGGCAGGCCCCAAGGTCCAGCCTGGGGCCAAGGAAGAAATGGTATACACTTGGCCATACCTGGTCTCGATCGAAGCCATTATGGCCGTTGCGATGATCTTCTCGTTGACCCTCATGTCCACGTTCGTGAACGCACCGCTCCTCGACCTGGCCAACCCGGAGAGGACCCCGAACCCCTCCAAGGCGCCATGGTACTTCTTGGGCCTGCAGGAGCTCCTGCTCCACATGCACCCGGCACTGGCTAGCGTGATTGTGCCCACCGCCGCCCTCGTGCTCCTGGGCGTCATCCCGTATATTGATCGGGATCGCCGGGGCTCGGGCATCTGGTTCAGCACGAAGCGTGGTCCGCGCATCGCCCTCTTTGCGGCGATCTACACCTGGATCGTGGAACTCGGCCTGATCCTCTTCGACGAGTACTTTGTGGTGTCCGGGATGCCCAAGGGCGCCCACGGGCTCGAGCCGTTCATCACGTGGGGGCTCCAACGGGTCACGGGGATGGGCCTCGACCAGGTCGACTGGGTCGGTAAAATCCTCGTGCCGCTTGTTCTGATGATCGCCATCCCATGGATCATGGTAGTGATCCTGAAGCGCATCTTCAAAGGCATCAATACCCGTGAGGTCATGGTGTCGCTTTACTCGTTCTACCTGGCGTCCTTCATCATTTTGACGATTATCGGGACTGCCTTCCGAGGCCATTCCATGACGCTCATGTGGCCCTGGCAGGTCCTCCCGCCGGTCTAAACTGAGCGACATCGTACGGAAAGGGTGACTTGCTATGGCTAACAAGGATGCAACGACTCCGGCGGGCGCTGCTGCTCCGGCTGGTGGGCCCGATGGTATGACTCGCCGGCAGGCGCTGCGGTCCGGCATGTTCGCCACGATTGGGCTCATGTTTGGGACAGTGGCGACCGGCAGCGGCGTCATGTTCTGGCCGATCAAACTGAGCGGTTTCGGTGCCCCGGTTTCGGTGCCCAAGAAGCTCTCGGAAATCAAAGTGGACGACCCGCCTGTCATGGTGCGTGAAGGTAAGTTTTACCTGACCCGCACGCAGGACGGTTTGATGGCGCTGTACTGGAAGTGCGTCCACCTTGGCTGCACGGTCCCGTGGAGCCCGTCGGAGAACTTGTTTCACTGCCCGTGCCATGGCTCTATCTACAACCTGACCGGCCAGAACGTCGCCGGTCCGGCCCCCCGCCCGCTCGATTACATGGAGATCACGGTGAAGGGTGAGGACATCACCGTTAACACCGGTAAGATCCATACGCGGAGCAAGTACCAACCCGACCAGGCTTACAAGGTCTAGGGAGGAGGAAGCCACCTGTGAATCCTTTCGCCGCTACGCTTGCCTCCGCCGAGGCGCCAATGCCCTGGTACCATGGGATTCAAGTGCTCGAGACCCGGGGTGAGGATCTCCTTCTGGTTTTCGTGCTGTTCATCGCTACTCTTGTCACGGTGTACTACATTCAGCGATGGATTGGTGACTACTAGGCTCTGAACAGTACATGGGAACCCGCGTAGGAAAGGAGCTCGCGACTGGTGCGAAACCCGCGGAAATATAAGATCCTCACGCTGCTCTCAGCACTTCTGGGGATCCTCTTACTGGGCAACTGCGCCCGTGAATACTTTCGAATGGATGCCGCCGAGACCCGGCAGCAAGAGGAATACGTGTTAAAGGGCGCTCAGGTCTATGCCCAGAACTGCATCCAGTGCCATGGGCCCAAGGGTGAAGGCGTGATCGGCATGCCGCTTAACCGGGTAGAGAACAGGGTGGACCCGGAGTCCCCCGCCGGTAAGGAAGTCTATAACAAGATCGTCATGGCCGTACGGCAGGGCCGTAAGGCCAACGACGCCCACTACCAGTGGGAGAAGGCGCCGGACGGCAAGTGGATCTCCTATACCTCCATGCCGGCCTGGGGCAAGGACTTCGGCGGTCCGCTCGACGAGGACTATATCAAGGCCGTGGCGCTGTTCGTCATGAACCCGGACGGCCATCAGTGGGATCTGCCCGGCACTGATGCAGCTCCGCTGCAGCCGACCGACCTGGAGAAGGACGCCAAGGGCGAGATCCCACTGCCCGACTCGCAGACAGACGCCGCCACCAACGCTGCCGCCAAGACGCTGCTGCGGAACACGTCGAGGTCGCTCTGCCTGACCTGCCATGTCATCGGGTCCAAGGGCGCCAAGATTGGCCCGGACCTGACCAAGGTCGGCAGCTGGGGCGTTGACCAGGCCTTTGTCGAGAACTGGATCAAGTACGCCAACCAGCCGCAGGCCAACGATGCCGATCAGACGCCGGCGATGGCGCATGACGCTCGCATGCCCGTGTACTGGAGTGCGAACCGGGCGACCACGCAACCGCAACTCAACCTCACAACTCCGGTCAAGTCCGAAGGACCGTACTACATGCTGCGGTTCAAGGGCCGGTTGTCCGACGATGAGATCTCGATCCTGGCCAAGTACCTCATGGGCCTGAAGTAAAGGCTTGACGGGTCGGTTGGTCCGGAGTTGTAGACTGGGGGCCGATCCGTGCGCCGCTACGTAATTACCTTGATGTTCCTGGCGCTGCTGATCGGATCGCTCTTCCGGGCGGCCGACCAGACGGGCATCCGCCTCATGAAGATGTTTGGCGTGATGGGCATCTTTCTGTTCGGCGTGGTGGGCACGATGGCTCTGACCCGCCTGCAGTCCCGGTCGGGGCTGAGAGAGGTCGAATCAGCGCTCAAGGCGTTGGAACCTGACTTTTTGATCACCGACTGGGCCTACAAGGGCGGCGGGCGTCCGGACTACCTGCTCGTCGGCACAGCCGGGCTGGTAGCGGTTTGCATCGAAGAGATGCCGCAGACGGCCGCTAAACGGCAGGGACCCACACGAGTTGCTAAGGCCCGTGACCGAGTGGAAGTGACCGTCCGCTGGCTCCGTGACCGCCTGAACCAGGCGGCCCCCGACCTGAAGGCTCCCCTGGGCGAACTCGTCCAGGAACTGCCGGTGGGCGCCGTGGTGGTTCTGACCCGGTCTCGTGCCAGTGAGGCGTACAGCGCCGAGGGCGTGGCCGTTTTAAACGCCGAGTCCCTGGCGGCGCACGTCCGCTCCCTGGGCAATCGGAATCTGCTCGATCAACCCGCACGTGTCAGGTTGACGCGGCTGTTCCGTGAGACCTAGACCAGTTTCATCGCAACTACCATTTCGATCTTGCGCTGCAGACAGCGGACCGGGAGGAGGGAACGCCTTGGCTCACTTTATCGACGACAAGTGCATCGGCTGCACGGCCTGCGTTACGGTCTGCCCGACTGAGGCGATCAGTGGTGAGCGCAAGCAGCTCCACTACATCGATCCGAAGCTCTGCATTGACTGTGATGCCTGCGTCCGCAGTTGTCCCGTCCTGTCGATTGCCGACGAGTTCGGGGTATACAAGCCCCGCATTCCGAAGCGCGCGGACTGGCCAAAGCCGGTGGTTGACCCTGTCTCCTGCACGGGATGCGACTTCTGCGTGGAGATCTGCCCCTTCGACTGCCTGGAGTTGGCAGGTGAAGGCCAGTTCTTTGGCACCGCCGTGCTGACCAGGCCCAACGCCTGCGTTGGCTGCAAGGAATGCGAGGAGGTCTGTGCCAAGGGCGCGATCATCGTCGTATCTCCCAACGAGCTGCATCCAATCGCCGCGCGCGAAGGCCGGGCCTAGTTTCGAGTGAACCACTATGAGAGCGAGCCAGACGGCTCGCTCTCATTTTTGCCTTCCTGGGGCAGGGGCCATGGCATCGGAGTCGAATGTGAATGGTTTAGGAGGGGAAATACAAAGTATGCGCTTTTCAGTGGTCCTGTTCGATCTGGACGGGACCTTAATCAATACCAACGACTTGATTGTTGCCACCTTCCAGCATGTGCTGCAGGAGAAACTCGGGCTGGCGGTGTCACGGGAGGAACTCTATCCATATTTCGGTGAGCCCCTTTTGCAGACCCTGGCCCGCTTCTCTGTGGAGCGGGCGGTCGAATTGACCGATGCGTACCGGGCGTGGAACGTGGAGAACCACGACCAGCTGATTCAGCAGTTCGGCGGCGTTTCGGACGCAGTGAAAGCGCTCGCCGCTGCCGGGCTGAAGCTCGGTGTGGTGACGTCCAAGCGGACCGAAATGGCACGCCGGGGGTTGCGGGTCAGTGGTATGGAGGAATTCTTTCACACAGTAGTAGGCCTGGATCTGACCACGAAGCACAAGCCGGATGCTGAACCCGCCCTGCTTGCCCTGCAGCATCTGGGCGAAGAACCAGGTTCGCACGTCCTCATGGTCGGGGACAGTCGGTTCGATATGCTCTGTGGACGCAATGCCGGGGTTAAGACCGCAGCTGTAGGCTGGTCCATTCAGACGCGCGCGGAACTCGATCAGACTCATCCCGACCTTTGGATCGAGCGACCGGCAGACCTCGTGCCAACGATTCTGGGAGCGTGAGGGAGCCCGGCCCGTTCAGGACCGGGCCATTGCTGTTACTCCGGAGTCACATCGGCCGGGCGCACCTCCCGCTTAAATCCGAAGAAGTAGGTCCCGTCTTCCTGCTCTGACGGGCCGGGTCTGCTGTCCTCGTACTGCTGGCTCACGGGTCCGTCCGGTGGGGTCTGCATTCCACGCCGCGGCGCCATTTTTGGCGTGCGGCCCTGGGGCGTCGGATCCTTACCGCCTTGATGGTCCATTGCTCATCACCCCTACACTAGCTTGCGCGAGGGGAGCGAGTTGCGTGCGGACACTCTATTTTAACGGTCATGTCGTGACCGTCGATCCGAGTCAACCCACGGTCGACGCCTTTGTGGTCGAGGGTGACAGGTTCCGGGCCGTCGGCCCTGCGTTGGAACTGAGCGGGCTGATCGGGCCGGGCGACCGGAAGGTCAACCTGGGCGGCCAGACCGTCATCCCGGGCTTGATTGACGCCCACGTTCATTTCTCATGGTTCAGCTTTGGTCTCACGGACGTTAACCTCGATGGGGTGCCTACGTTGGAGGGGGCTGTGGCCTTGGCTCGGCAGCGGGCAGCCACAACCCCGCCCGGCACCTGGATTCGCGGTTTTGGCTTCAACCCCAACGAGTGGCATCGCTGGCCGCGGCGCGCGGACCTGGACGCTGCGGTTCCTGACCACCCAGTGTTGTTCTCCGCCAAGGACGGTCACAGCCTCTGGGTCAACTCTGAAGCCTTGCGGCGGGCCGGTGTCACGGCGTCCACTCCCGTGCCGCCCGGCGGTCAAATCCACCGGGACGAGCACGGCGAGCCGACCGGGATCCTGCAGGAAAACGCTAACGACCTCATTTGGGCGGCTGTTCCCGAGCGGTCTCGTCAGGAATACGTGGACGCGATCCGGCGCGGACTTGCCGCGGCGAATCGAGTGGGCATCACCGGCGTGCACGACATGGATCCGGTGAAATGCTTCCAAGGCATACAGACCCTGCATGCCCGGGACGAACTGACCGTACGCTTCTTCAAGCAGATCCCCGAATCTGCCCTGGAGTCGGCTGTGGCAGCAGGACTGACCACTGGATTCGGCAACGAGTGGGTCCGGGTTGGGTGCCTCAAACTGTTCTCTGATGGATCGTTGGGGTCGCAGACTGCCCATATGCTGGAGCCATTCGTCGGGCGTCCAGGGTTCCTGGGCGTTCCCACGCATTCCCCGGCAGAGCTTGATCGATTGATCGGCACAGCGGTCGACCACGATATCGCCGTCGCAGTGCATGCGATCGGTGATGCAGCCAACCGCACCGTCCTGGATTCGTTTGCGAAGGTGTCGGTCATCTCCCGGCAGAAGGGGCTGCGGCATCGCATCGAGCACGCCCAACTCCTCTCCGACCCGGATCTCCCGCGCTTCGCGGAGCTAGATATCATCGCCTCGGCGCAGCCGAGCCACGCCCCGAGCGACCGGTACACCGCGGACCGCTTTTGGGGCGACCGTTGCCGTCTGGCTTACCCATTCAAGACCCTGCTCCGCTCCGGCGCCCACCTGGCCTTCGGCTCAGATGTGCCTGTGGAGCCGCTGGACCCGCTCGCGGGCATTCATGCCGCCGTCTGGCGCAAGCGCCTGAATGAGCCGTCATCTGAACCGTGGTACCCGGCGGAGCGTCTAACGGTCGCAGAGGCGGTGCACGGATTCACTCTGGGTGCCGCTTATGCTTCCGGCGAAGAACGGCTCAAGGGGTCCATCACCCCCGGCAAGCTCGCGGACTTCGTGGTGCTGACCCGTGACATCATGTCCGGCGAGGAAGAAGCGCTGCGTACTGTCAGACCACAGGCGACCGTGGTGGGAGGGCGAACGGTCATTGGCGAACTCTAGAAGCACCCGGACCGGCCTCATGGCACTCCTGATTGCTGCTCTGGTTCTGGCCGCCGCGGGATGCGCCAGCAAGGCGGCCTCGCAGGCGGCACCGCCTGCCCCGCAGGCCCCGTCGGTTGCGTATACACCGGGACCGGTGGGTCCCTTCGTGCCCCTCGACCAGGTCCGCAAGGGCTGGGCGCGAGTTGAACAACTGATGTTGCCACGGCGAGTGCCGGTGAAGGGAATCTATCTCACGTCGACTTCAGCGAGCAACCCGGCCAAGTTGAAGGAACTCATGGATCTCGTGGAGCGCACTGAGCTGAACGCCATGGTCGTCAATGTAAAGGATGACTGGGGCAACATCACCTTCGACTGGGACCACTCAATCGCCAGGGCCGCCGGTTCCGTCCACTCCGAGCTGGGAGACCTGCGAAGCTTCACGACTCAGCTGCGGGAGAAGGGTATCTACAGCATCGCCCGCGTCGTGACCTTCAAGGATGCTTACGTGCCCAAGGCGCGCACTGACCTCGCAGTGGCCCGGGTGAGCGGGGGCATCTGGCGCGACTACAACGGCGTGCCCTGGCTCAACCCATACAGCCGTGGGGCGTGGGACTATATTGTCGCCATCGCAAGGGCGGCTGCATTGGGCGGCTTCGACGAAATTCAGTTTGACTACGTGCGGTTCCCGACCGATGGGGACCTGGAGGCCATCGTTTACCCAGGCAAAGACAACCGCAAGCGCGAGCAGGTGATCGCGGACTTCCTGGCTTACGCCCGCAAGGAGCTGCGACCATTCGGCGTCTGGGTGAGCGCCGATGTCTTCGGCCTCGTCACCAGTGCGAGCGATGATATGGGTATCGGACAGCGCCTGGAGGAGATTTCCGGCGGGGTTGATTACATCTCACCGATGGTCTATCCGAGCCACTACACGCCTGGCAACCTCGGGGTCCCGAATCCCAACGCCATGCCGTACGAGACCGTCCACCGCTCCATGCTGGACGCGCGGGAACGCCTGGTGAAGATTGGGAGGTCGGACCAGGTCAGCATCCGGCCATGGCTACAGGACTTCTCCTGGGGTTATCCGTACGGCCCGGCCGAGGTCCGGGCGCAGATTCAGGCAACCTATGACGCCGGGTACAAGGAATGGCTCCTGTGGAATGCAGCTAACGTGTACTCGGAAGCCGCTCTGAAGCCCGCAGGGAAGGAATGAAGTAGGGCGTATAACGGATCAACCGTAGTCGTAGGAATACCGCGGAAACGGTGCATTAGGACAATGAGCCATAATACTTAGGCCTTTCGAACAAGAACTCCGACTGGGGAAGGAGATGACTTGGCGCGGGTCGAACTACCCGCCCACCAGCTGATGCTGCCGCTAGCGGCGGCCTGGACTCAGCCGGAGCGCACCGCCAGGTCGGTGCGCCTTTGAGCCCCCTTTACGACAGCGCACAGCCATTTCGGGGCTCCCGGAGAGGCACAGTTCCATCAACCGTTGAGGAGGAGATGGAGTTGAAACGATTTGCGGTCGAGAAGGTGCGGAACCTGGCCTTGATTGCCCACGGCGGAGCCGGGAAGACATCGCTGGCTGAGGCGATGCTCTTTACCGCCGGGGCAACTGACCGGCTAGGCCGAGTCGACGAGGGCAATAGCACCCTGGATTTCGAACCCGAAGAGGTCAAGCGTAAGGTCTCGATCTCCTTGGGCATCGCACCCGTGGAATGGAGCGGTCACAAGTTCACCTTGCTCGATACGCCGGGATACTTCGACTTTGTCGGCGAGGTGAAGGCGGCTCTGCGAGTCGCTGAGTCTGCCCTCGTCGTCATCGACGCCGTGGCCGGTGTCGAGGTTGGCACAGAGCTCACTTACAAGCACGCACTGGCCGCCAATGTGGCGCGCGCAGTGGTCGTCAATAAGATGGACCGTGAGAATGCGAACTTCGCCAGGGCGCTGGGCACGCTCGAGCACGCCTTCGGGCGTACGATCGTCCCGTTCCAGCTGCCGATTGGCGCTCAGGTCGATTTTAAGGGTCTCGTCGACATCGTCCATCAGAAGGCCTATACATTCGCCGGCAAGGAAGTCAAGGAGACCGAGATTCCCGCCGGCTTGCAGGCTCAGGTGGACTCGATTCGCGAGAAACTTACGGAACTGGCCGCCGAGTCGGACGATGAACTGACCATGAAGTTCCTCGACGAAGGTACGCTCTCCGATGACGAATTGATCATGGGGCTGAAGAAGGGCGTGGCCAAGGGCCAGATCGTGCCGGTCTTCGTCGGATCGGCGCTGAAGAACGCTGGCATTGCCTGCCTCATGAATGCGATCGTCGATTACCTGCCCTCTCCGCTCGACGCCGGAGAAATCGCCGGTACAACTCCTGCCGGTGATGCTGTCACCCGAAAGCCCGACGAGGCGGATCATTTTAGCGCCCTCGTCTTCAAGACCACTGCCGACCCGTTCGTGGGACGCATGACCGTCATGCGGGTTCTTTCAGGCGTCGCCCACAACGACCAGGTGGTCCATAACGTCACCAAGGGTAAGCACGAGAAGCTTTCCCACATGTTCATTCCGAAGGGTAAGGGACAGGAACCGGTTACTGAAGTGGGACCGGGCGACATCGTTGCCGTGGCCAAGCTTTCGGTCACTGCCACCAACGATACCCTGTGCGACGAAGCCAAGCCGATTGTATATGGCCCTATCGAGTTCCCCAGGCCCGTCTTCGCGGTGGCCGTCCACCCGAAGGCTAAGGGCGACGAGGAGAAAATCGGTACTGGCTTGGCCCGCCTGGCCGAAGAGGACCTTACCTTCAACGTGCACCGTGACCCGGTCACCGCTGAAAACATCATCGCCGGATTGGGCGAAACCCATGTGGATGTGATGGTCGAGCGCCTGAAGCGGAAGT
>DAHVXO010000375.1 GCA_027356675.1 Symbiobacteriaceae bacterium
CTACGCACGCTGGTCATGGTTCATGACAACTTTGCCAGGTTGCTGCAGAGTTTCCTCTTATCCAGCCTGCGCACTCGCTCACAGGTACAAGTCCGTGGAACGAACCAGTACCTGTTTGCCGAATATGTGCAACTACTCCCCAACCCTGCAATTGTGGCCATTTTCAAGCTTAACCCCCTGCCTGGCCTTTGCCTCCTGGAGATCAGTCAGAACATCGCCTTTGCGATCATCGATCGTGTCTTCGGCGGCGTAGGTTCCGACGTTCAGCCCCAGCGGGGCCTTTCGGAAATCGAGTTGAGCGTCATCCAGCGAACGATTACGGACATGTTTACCCCACTCCAGGAAGCCTGGCGCAATGTGGTCGCGATACAACCCACGCTGGAGGGTCTGGAAACCAACCCCATGTTCCTGCAGACCTCCGCCCCGTCTGAAGTCCACGCCACGGTAACACTGGGCGTACAAATCGGCGAACACATGGGCCACATTATGCTGGTCTTCCCGTCTGCCACCATGGAGCCGGTGCTGTCCCGTCTGTCGCTGCACTCCTGGCTCGGTTCGGACAAGGCTGTGGCGGAAGCGGACAGCAACACGCTTCAGACAACCATTCAGCAAGCGCCGATTGACGTGGGTGTCCACCTCGGCTATAGCAAAATCACGGTGGGCGAGTTCATGGCACTGAAGGTCGGCGATGTGATTCCGCTCGACACCGGGTTGAACGGGGAACTGCCGGTCTACGTCGGGAACTGCCTGACATTCTATGGCCGCCCCGGTGTAGTGAAAAACCGCATGTCGGTCCAGATCACACGCCGCGCACCGGAGCAACCGTTCTAGTTGCGCCGTACGCGAGAACAGAGTGGTGGGGACATGAAGGCTGAGTTCTTGAACCCCTTCGTTTATGCTGGCATGAAAGTGCTCTCAGCGGAGGCCGGTCTCCAGAAATGGGTGCCCAGCAAGCCCTACCTGATTCAGACCGATTCCACACGGCAGGCGGTAAACGTCGCTCTTGGAGTCGTGGGCGCGGTGCAGGGATTGGTCATCTATGGCATGGACCTGTCGGTCGCCAAAGGCATACTCAAGGCCATGGCCGGAGCGCCGATCCCCATGTCGGATCCCATGGCGAAGAGTGCACTTGGCGAGTTAGGGAATCTGATCACCGGACTGGCCGTCGGCATTCTGGGAGAGACCGGTTATCCCTGCCGCATCTCACCACCGGTCATTATCAGAGGCACCTCGGTACGCATTCTCGCCAAGTCGATTCCGATGGTCCTGATCCCGATTACGACTGAACTTGGCGAGGTCAAGATTCATCTGGCGCTCAGTGAGGTAGACCAGACTGCCAATTTCCAGACCGCAATGGCCGGAGGGATGTAGTTATGATCAGGGGTATGGGAGCCTCTCGTGCTGGCATGGCGTGGGAACAGACCCGGGCAGACGTGATCGCAAACAACGTCGCGAATCTGAATACCCACGGGTTCAAACGGTCTGTGGCCGTTGGCACCCAGTTTGGTGAAATGCTCCTCCGTCGTATGGATGACCAGGCGTCTGAGGGCAGTGCTCCGGCGGTCGGCCCATTAGGGCACGGGGCCGTGCTGACCCTGGTGTCCACCGACCAGGCCGCCGGTTCGCTGCTCCCTTCTGACAGTCCGCTAGATGTGGCGCTGACGGACGTTGGTGAGTTCACGTTCCAAACACCTGCCGGGCCGGGCTATACCCGCAGCGGCAGCTTCCACCGCAACCAGGACGGCACGCTGGTGACCACAGAAGGCTTCCCGGTGTTGGTGGGCGGCCGGAGCGTAGGCGCAGGCGCCAGGTCGGTGGTGATCCAGGCCGATGCCAGCGTGCTGGTCGATGGTCAATCTGCCGGACGGTTGGATATTCGGGGCGGAGCGGACACACGGCTGGCGGTCGGCGCCCTGGAGTCCTCCAATGTGGATCTCGGCCGTGAGACCACGGACCTGATCACGGCGCTGCGCGCCTTCCAGGTGAATCAACGGGCGCTTCAAGTCCAGGACCAGATCCTGGCGAAAGCTGTTTCCGAACTAGGCAGGGTCTAAGGTTTCAGAGAGGTGAGGTGGCCGCCATGCTTGGCAAGGATATCACAGCACGACTGCTCGAGCGGAGTTTACAAGCTTCGTCCCTGCGCCAGCAAGTTCTGGCCAACAACATCGCCAACATGAACACCCCTGGCTTCAAGCGTGCCCGGGTCGAATTCGAAAGAGAGCTGGCGGCTGCCATGGGTTCAGCAGAGAACCCGGATTCAGTCATGCCGAAGGTTATCGTGGAGACCGAGTCAACGGGCCGACCGGACGGCAACAACGTGGACATCGATCAAGAAATGACGCAAATCGCCGAAAACCAGATCTGGTATGCGGCGCTGACCCGGCAGCTTTCCGACCACTTTTCCCGGCTCCGCATGGTTATCCACGACGGGAGGCGCTAAATTATGCGGCTATTCAAGGCGATGGAAGCCAGCACGTCGGCCCTTACTGCTGAACGCCTTCGGATGGACCTGATCGCCAACAATCTGGCCAACATCAACACCACCCGCACCGCTTCCGGCACACCATACCGGCGAAAGGTGGCTGTGCAGGCCGAACGTCCGGACAGCTTTCAGAACGTGCTGGACCGGCAACTGAAGCCGGATGAGCCGGGAGTTGGTGCAGGCGTTCAGGTCACCAGCATTGTCGAGGACCTGTCGCCCTTCAAGCTCAAGTACGACCCCTCGCACCCGGACGCCGACGAAAAGGGCATGGTACGGCTGCCCAACGTGGACCTGCTCACCGAAATTACGGATCTGATGATGTCCCAGCGCGTCTACGAGGCTAACGTAACGGCATTCAACGCCGGCAAGGGCATGGCGCTGAAGGCCCTCGAAATCGGACGGTAAAAGGGGGGGCGCATAGGCAGTGAACATCCAGCGACTGAGTGCACTCCTCAATACCGAACTGCCAGGCGTTGAACCCAAATCGGCGGTTCTGCCGGCACAAGGCCCCAGTTTTCAGGACGTGCTCTCGCAGGCCCTGACCAGGGTGCAGCAGGATCAGGTGGCAGCGGGCGACGCGGCAGCCAAACTGGCAACCGGGGAGATCAAGGATGTCGCTGAGGTCATGATCAGCTCGGAACGGGCCAATCTCAGCCTCGGTCTGGCCCTCCAAGTGCGCAACAAGCTTCTGGAAGCTTATCAGGAGATCATGCGTACGCCGCTCTAATACAGTGCTGGTTCGAATCACCGCCTGACACCGGAGGGAAACCGCTTGTCTAGCTCAGCCAACCTGCAGATCCGTGTGAAACAAATGTGGACCGGGCTGGGTCTCATGCAGCGGTGGCTGGCTGGCGGCATGCTAGTTGCCCTGGTCCTGGCCGTCAGCCTGGGTGTTTACCTGAACCGTCCGGATTGGGTGGTGCTGGTCAGACAGGCGGACCCCAAGGATGCGGCAGCGATTGTCGCCCGGCTGCAAGAGCTGAAAGTGCCCTACCGCCCCACGGGGGACGGGTACACGATTGAGGTGCCAAAGACCGAACAATATACCGCAAAACTTGCACTGGCCCAGGCCGGACTACCCAAGGGGACCAGCGTCGGCATGGAACTGTTCGATCAGCCCAAGTTCGGCGCTACGGAGTTCGACCGCAAAGTGAACTACCTCCGGGCTCAGCAGGGCGAACTGGAGAAGGCGCTCATGCGCATGAGCGACCTGGAGTACGCCAACGTCAAGCTGGCGATTCCCGAACGGACGGTCTTTGTGCGGGACCAGCAACCGGTAACGGCGGCTGTTCTGGTGCAGCCCCGTTCAGGGCGGGTGCTGTCACCGGATCAGGTATCAGGCATTGTGAACTTTGTCTCCGGCTCCGTTCAGGGCCTGATGGTCGACAACGTGAAGGTAGTTGACCAATCCGGACGCCTGCTGTCTAACGGTCTGGTCGGACAGGCAGACGGTGGACTGGGCATGGATCCTGACCATTTGAAGCGGCAGAATGAACTACAAATGAAGGTCGAGGACCGGGTCCAGTCGCTGTTGGAGCCGATTTTCGGAAAGGGCAATGTGGTGGCTCGGGTTAACCTCGAACTCAACCTGGAAGCCAGCCGCATTGAGAACCAGATGGTGGGCGGCAGCACCCCAAAAACCACGGAGACCACCCGCGAAGCCGTCTCGGGAAGGCGGACAACAAGCCCGATCCCAGCGGGGCCGTCCGACCCGAACGCTCCGCCTGTATACCGGGGCGACAGTGGTACGAACGACGGGAGCGACCAGTGGAAAACCAAGACCACCACGGACTACGCCGTCAGCCAGACCAAGGAGACCAAGCTGATCCCGCCCGGGGCTGTCAAGCGGCTGTCCGTGGGCATCGCGGTGAACCAGCCCAGCATGAGCGCAGAGACCATCATCCGGATCAAGGACACTGTGGCCAACACCACTGGCGCCGACACAGCGTCCATCAGTGTCCTGGCGATGTCCTTTAACAAAGAGCAGGCCCAGACCCCAGCGCCTACGTCACCCCCGACCTTCCAACTGCAACCGGCCACCCTTGCCGTGGGGCTGGGTGCTGCGGCAGTCGTACTGCTCGCCGGCTTCTTCATGCTACGGCGCCGCCGGGAAGACTTGGATCTGGCGCTGGAGTTTGAACCGTTCCAGCCCGGGCTCTCCACCGCCGCGGTCGGCGCCGGGACCGGCAGCACCCTGGATGTGGCGCTGGGTCTGGAACCGGCGCCCATGCGCAAGGGCACCGGACCAGATGGTTCCCCCCCTCCGCTCGGTGGCCCGGTGCCACAACAACCCCCGGCGGAAGAGATGCCCCCCGTGGTGCAGACTCCCCGGCAGAACCTTGAGGCGGTCATGGCAGCCAAGCCCCAACTGGCCATGGTGCAGGGCGGCCATCCCCCGGATGAAGCGCTTATGGGCGTGGTTGACGATCTGGTCAAGAGTAGCCCCAAGGCCTGTGCCGAGCCGCTGCGCCAGTGGCTGAAAGGAGGGACCTGATGGTTACCGCGATTGACCAGTTAACCGGTAGGCAGAAGGCCGCTATTTTCTGTATTAACGTAGGTGCTGAACGGTCTGCTCGCATCCTGAAATACCTGCGGGACGACGAGATCGAAATGCTTACAGTCGAAATCGCTCAGGCCCGGAAGGTTTCGCCGGAGATTCGTGACAAGGTGCTGCAGGAGTTCGTGGAAGTCGCCACCGCTGAACGGTATCTCCGCACAGGCGGCGTTGAATACGCCCGTGAGATCCTGGACAAGGCCGTCGGTGAACACCGGGCCCGGGAAATCCTGCAGCGCCTCACCGCCAGCCTCCGCAAACGCCCCTTTGACGGAGCGCGCCGCACGGACCCGTCCCAGTTGGCCAGCTTCCTGGTTGCCGAGCACCCGCAGACCATTG
>DAHVXO010000001.1 GCA_027356675.1 Symbiobacteriaceae bacterium
TCGGGTTGACCGGTTGGGTGCCGTCCCGACCCCAGTCAGGCGCAGCGGGATGCGCCCTTTGCAGCATGCCGGACTGCGCTTACCGGGCCAAAGCCGTGGGAGGATGAACGACGTGAACTTGCTCGAGTTGCTGGGGAAAGAGGTTCTGGTCTTCGACGGCGCCACGGGCACCATGCTCCAATCCAAAGGCCTGCCGCCCGGGTATTGCCCGGACGTCTGGTGCCTGGAGCGGCCCGATGTGGTGGCCTGGGTGCACCGCGAATACGCAGCGGCAGGCGCCATGATCGTGGAGACGAATACCTTCGGCGCCACGCCGATTCGGCTCTCCCACTACCATCTGGAGCACAAGGTCCGGGAGATCAATGTCGCCGCCGTTCGCATCGCCCGGGAGGCGGTGGAGGGGCGGGCGCTGGTCGCCGGTTCCATGGGTCCTCTGGGCGCCCTCGTGGAGCCGCTGGGTGACTTCAGCTTCGCCGATGCTTACGCCAACTTTGCGGCGCAGGCAAAGGCCTTTGCGGAGGCGCAGCCGGATTTCATCATCATCGAGACCATTGCGGACCTGAATGAACTGCGGGCGGCGATCCTGGCCTGCAAGGACCACGCCCCGGGGATCAAGATCATCGCCCAGATCACCATCGATCCCACAGGACGGGCCTTCACCGGGACCGATCCGGAGACGGCGGGGTTGGTGCTGCAGTCCCTGGGGGCCGATGTGATCGGCTTCAACTGCTCCGTGGGCCCGGACATCCTGCTAGGGGCTGTGGAGCGGATGGCCAAGGTGGCGCGGGTGCCCATCTCGGTGCAGCCGAACGCCGGTCTGCCCTTGCTTCAGCTGGATGGGTCGACCACCTTCCCGATGGGGCCGGCGGAGTTCGCCTCCTACGGGCCCAAGCTGGTGGCGGCTGGCGCCTCCATCGTGGGCGGGTGCTGTGGGACCACGCCGGAGCATATCCGGCAATTGCGGGGTGCCGTGACTGGGGTGAAGCCCTTGGGCAAGCCCGGGGCTCTTAGCGCCGTTTTGGGTGTCGCCTCTCGGACCCGGTCGCTCTTCTTTGTGGACGCGAACCTGCCAATTACCATCGGTGAGCGCATCAACCCTACGGGCCGCAAACTGCTCTCCAAGGACATCCGAGAGGGCACCTTCGCCCTGGTGCGCAAGGAGGCCAAGCTGCAGGTGGCCGCGGGCGCACAGATGCTCGATGTCAACATGGGCGTGCCACTGATCGACGAAGCGGCGGCCATGGCCCGCGGCGTGCGGGTGGTACAGGATGCGGTCGATGTGCCGCTCTGCCTCGATTCACCCGGGGCAGATGTGCTGGAAGCCGGCATGCAGGCGTACGTGGGCAAGCCGTTGGTCAACTCCTTCAGCCTTGAGGAGGGGCGCGCCGAGAAGGTGCTGCCGCTGATCAAGCGCTACGGGGCGGCGGTCGTCGGGCTGACGATCGACGAGCATGGCATTCCCTCCTCGGCGCAGCAGCGCTTCGACATCGCCAAGCGGCTGGTGGCGATGGCGGCCGAGTACGGCATTCCCCATTATGATGTGGTCATCGATGCCCTCTGTCTGACCGCGGGGGCGCAGCAGGCCGAGGCGAAGGAGACCCTCAAGGCGATCCAGATGATCCGTTCAGAGCTGGGGTGTCGGACCTCGCTGGGAATCTCCAACATCTCGTTCGGTCTGCCCAACCGGCATTTCCTCAACGCGATCTACCTCAACATGGCCGTGACCTCGGGCCTGGATATGGCGATCATGAATCCGCTGGATGAGCGGATGATGGATACCATTCGGGGCGTGCGGCTCTTCCTGAATCGGGACCGGAACGCCAAGGAATACATGGCCGTGGTGGGGCCGAAGAAATTGGCTCACACCGAGGCCGAGGTGCTGGCGAAGGTGCCGGCGGCGGATGCCACGGCCGTTACCCCCGGGGCGGCGGTGCGCAGTACCGTCGATCCCAACGCCACCGACCCGCTGAAGACGGCCGGGGCCGAACCGCCCTCTGACCCGCTTGGGCGCAAGCTGTTTGATTGTATCCTGGAAGGGGACAAGGACGGGATTCTGGACCTGGTCGAAGGCGGCCTCAGCTAGGGCCGACCGGCGATGGACCTGCTCAATGCCTACATGATCCCGGCCATCGAAGAGGTGGGACGCCTTTTTGGCGAGGGCATCTACTTCCTGCCGCAGCTGATGCTTTCGGCTGCCGCCATGAAAAAGGCTTTCGCACGGCTGAAGCCTGAGATTCAGAAGGCCAAGGCGGGAACCGCAGAGATTGGCACCATCGTCATCGCCACCGTTCAAGGCGATATTCACGATATCGGCAAGAACATCGTGGGGGTGCTGCTGGAGAACTACGGCTTCAACGTGATCGACCTGGGGCGCGACGTCAAAAACGAAGTGGTGTTCGAGGAGGCGCGCAAGGTGGGAGCTGACATCGTGGGCCTGAGCGCCCTCATGACGACGACCATGCCGCAGATGAAGCGGGTCATTGAGATGTTTGCCCGAGAGGGCTTCGACTGTCCGGTGCTGGTGGGTGGGGCGGCGACCACCCGTTCCTTCGCAGCGCAAATCGGTGCCCGCGGCTACGGCAAGGATGCCCAGGAGGCCGTTGCCATCGCCCTGAAGGTGCTGCAGGAGCGGAAGGCCCCGGTCCTATGAGCCTGCACCGCATCGAAGCCGCCGGTCGCACGCTATCCGTCGAGACGGGCACGAAGCTTTCGCTGGCTCTGAACGCGGGGGAGGTCTTCGTCGAGACGCCCTGCGGGTCGCGGGGGTACTGCCGCAAGTGCGTGGTCAAGGTCCTTGGCGCGGCGCCGGCGCCCACGCCTGCAGATCTGGAGCAACTGACCGAGGCCGAACTGGCGCACGGCTTTCGGCTCTCCTGCCAGTTGGCGGTGACAGCCGATCTCGCGGTCTCCATCGTCCCGGCGGCCATGCCGGATGTGAAGAAGGCCGCGATGGGCCGTCTGACTGGTGAGGTGGAGATCGATCCGTGGGTGGCGCTTTCAGCCGGTGCCCGTTCGATTGGCCTTGCCCTGGATGTAGGCACCACGTCGGTCGTCGGCGCCTTGTTGGATCTGGCCACCGGCGAAGAGCTGGCGGCCCAATCCATCGCCAATCCGCAGGGCGTCCACGGGGCCGACCTGATGAGCCGGTTGAGTTACGCGACCACTTCCGAGGCCAATGCGCGGGAGCTGCAGAGGCTGGTCCTGGACGCCGTACGGCAGATGCTCTCCGGGCTCTGCCGCAAGGCCCGTGTTCAGCCTTCTGAGGTCGTCGCAGCGACCCTGGCCGGGAACACAGCCATGCATCACCTGTTCCTGGGGCTGCCGGTGGAAGACCTGGCTCTGGCGCCCTATGTCCCCTCCGTGACCGATGGCTATGAATGCCAGCTGCCGGGACTGCCCCCCATCTATGCCCTGCCAAACATCGCCGGGTTTGTGGGGGCAGATGCGGTGGCGGCGGGTATTGCAGCGGGCATCGACGAGGGCGAGGGCACCTTTCTGGTGGTCGATATCGGCACCAACGGCGAGATGCTGCTGCGGCACCGAGGCGTTGTCCATGCCTGTTCGGCGCCGGCAGGGCCCGCATTTGAGGGTGGAGAGATCAGCCAGGGCATGCGCGCCAATCCCGGCGCCATTGAGACGGTCAGTTTTGACGGCGCCGATCTGCAAATTGGTGTGATCCGGGGGCATGCGGCCCGGGGCATCTGCGGGTCGGGGCTCCTGGATGCCGTGGCCTCGCTGCTAGATTCCCGTCTCCTGGACTGGACAGGGCGCCTGCGGCCACAAGGCCCGGCCGCGGCACGGCTGACCCCAGATGGCATGGCGGTCGAGCTCGCACCGGGTGTACGCCTGACCCAGAAGGATGTCCGTGCGCTGCAGTTGGCCAAGGGTGCGATTCGCTCCGGTGTGGACATGCTACTGCAAGTGGCAGGCATCGGTGCGGCGGATCTCGACGCCATCCTGCTGGCAGGCGCCTTCGGCAACTATCTGCGCCGTGAGAGCGCCATCGCCATCGGCATGCTGCCGGGGGTCGCTCCCGAGCGGGTCCGGCCCATCGGCAACGCCGCGGCGGCTGGTGCCAAGCTCGTGTTGCTCTCCAAGGGCGTCAGGGCACGGGCCGAGGCCTTGGCACGGACGGCTACGCATGTCGACCTGGCCCGCCACCCGGACTTTGAAGAGGTCTTCATGGACGCACTGAACTTCCCCCGGCGGAAGTAGCAGGAGGAGTTCGCGCATGCGCCGCATCCTTTGGATGGCTCTGGTTGTGCTACTCACCCTGTCGCTCGCCGGCAACGGAGTCTTGGGTTATGCGGCCTGGCGGGCCCAGGGTGAGTATCGGGCGTTGGCACGCCAGTTCGTCAAGGCGCGGCAGGAGGCGACCCGGGCCGAACAGCAGTTGCGGGAACTGTCTGCGCAGACGGCTACAGCAGCGAGCGCGAGCGCCACACCGGCCACTGCGCCGCAGCAGGCCACCACTTCCTCGTCGGCACCCTCCGCGCCGGCGGCGGAAAGCAGCGAGGCTGTGCGGGTTAAATACGAGCCACGCTTGCTGGCGATCCAATCCCAATGCGAGGGCAGCCTGGACGGACTCCTGGAGCAGGCGAAGGCCGACTACCAGCGGGCCAAGACCGCAGGGGCGACCATCGATGTGGCGGCGCTGGGTGCGAAGTACCTGGCACGTGCCGCTGGTCTGCGCCGAGAGTGCGATTACAAGGTAGAGGGCGCCCTGTCAGAGATGCGGGCGGACCTCAGAGCTGCAGGGCTTTCCACCGACCTGGTCGATGAGGTCCGGCAAGCTTACGCCGACCGCATCGCGCAGCGGCAGGCCGAGATCATGGCCAAAGCGCCATAGAGCGGGGAGGACCCCGCAGTCGCGGGTCCTCCCTCATTGGTCTCCAGGGCCTGTGCTGGCGCATCGTAAGCGGCTACGCAGTCTCGCTCGGCCTCCGGTGGTAGCTTCTTCTGTTTCCGCCAAAGCCGGAAGGAGCTGAGCGCCTGAATAGAGAACCAGGAGATCGAACAACCCGACCCGGAGGGATGGCCAATCAAACCCGAGACTGAAGCCGAGCGCGAACAACGCCACCGCATGAGCATCGAGGCATACCGGGCGCTGGTGGACCCCGCCAACCCGCCCAGGAAACCCTACCTCTTCGAACACCACTTCTTCTCCGGCGATGAGGCTAACATCAGCGGGTTGACCCTGGCCCTGGAGGACCAGAACTTTCGCATTGACACCTTCGCCTACGACCCCGAGAGCGAAGATCGCACTTGGACGGTCGTGGCGATCAAGCTGGATTTGCTTGAGGAGCGCCGGGTCCTTGCCCTGTCGGATGAGATGGAAGAGTTGGCCCGGGGCTTCGGCGTGACCTACGATGGGTGGCTGACCCGGGTGGGGTAGCACGTGCGATTGGACTCCGCGAAGCCCGCACAGGACTCCGCGAAGCCCGCACTGGACTCCGCGA
>DAHVXO010000024.1 GCA_027356675.1 Symbiobacteriaceae bacterium
CCTCCGAAGTGCTGAAGCTGCTGAACAAGTACAAGCCGACGTCCTTCCCCGGAGTGCCGACCATCTACATGGCGCTGCTACAGCACCCGGATGTCTCCAAGTACCAGTTAAAGGTTGGCTTCTGCGTCAGCGGGGCTGCCCCCATGCCTGTGGAGCTGCTGAACCGGTTTGAGTCCATTACCGGGGCGTCTATTATGGAGGGGTACGGCCTGACGGAGACCTCACCCGTCACGCACGCCAACCCGCTCAAGGGCCGGCGGGTGCCCGGGTCCGTGGGACTGCCCTACCCCGACACAGATGTGCGCATCGTCGACCTCGATACCGGGGCGGACGTGCCGCTGGGGCACGAGGGCGAAGTGCTCCTGCGCGGCCCGCAGGTGATGAAGGGCTACTGGAACAAGCCGGAGGAGACGGCCCACGTCCTGAGGGACGGCTGGCTCTACACCGGCGACATCGGCCGGATGGACGAGGACGGCTACCTGTACATTGTCGACCGGATCAAGGACATGATCATCGCGGGCGGGTTCAATATCTATCCGCGTGAGATCGATGAGGTCCTCTTCCAGCATCCGGCGGTCCTGGAAGCCTGTTCGATCGGTGTGGTGGATGAGTACCGGGGGGAGACTGTGAAGGCCTTCGTGGTGCTCAAGCCCGGCGTCCAGGCGACGGAGCAGGAGATCCTCGAGTATTGCAAGACCAAGCTCGCGGCCTACAAGCGGCCCCGGGAGATCGAGTTTATCAAGGCGCTGCCGAAGTCGACGGTTGGGAAGGTCCTACGGCGGGTGCTCGCCCAGCAGGAGAGGGAGAAGGCTCAGCAGCGGGCCGAGCAGCAGGCTGCTTCCGTGGGCCAATGAGACCGCTGGAGGGCCTCACAGTACTGGATCTGACCCGGCTGCTCCCCGGGCCGTTCTGCGCCTGGCTCCTGCGGAGCTGGGGCGCTCGGGTGGTAAAGGTGGAGGAGCCGAAGGCCGGCGATTATCTCCGGGAAATGCGGCCGGTCTGGTTCGCACACCTGAACGCGGGGGCGGAATCGATCGCAGTCGACCTGAAGCGGCCGGCCGGGCGGGAGTTGCTCCTGCGCCTGGCGCCGGCGGTCGATATCATATTGGAGGGCTTTCGCCCGGGCGTGATGGAGCGCCTGGGCTTAGGCTACGATGCCCTGCGCCAGGCCAATCCGCGTCTGGTGCTCGTCTCGATCAGCGGGTTTGGATCGGACGGGCCGCTGGTGGGGCGGGCGGGGCATGATATTACGTACCTGGCCCGGGGCGGGCTGCTTTCGCTGATGAACGAGTTGCCGCCGATTCAGATCGCTGATCTGGGCGCGGGATTGACCGCGGCCGCAGGTGCACTGGCAGCTGTGGTGCAGGCCCTGCGCACGGGGTCGGGCGTTCATGTGGGTGCCTCCTTGCAAGACGCCGTCTTTGGGCTTGGCAGCCTGCAGGCGGTTGAGGCCCGCGCGGGGATGCCGCCGCAGCGGGATCAGATGATGCTCGCCGGCGCACTGCCCGCGTATAGTGTGTACACGACCAGGGACGGTGGACGGGTTGCGCTGGGCGCCCTGGAGTTCAAGTTCTGGCAGCACTTCTGCACCGCTGTGGAGCGGCCGGACCTGATGGACCGGCACATGGACTGGGCGGTGCGCCCGGATCTGGAGGAGCTGTTCGCGTCACGCACCCGGAGCGAGTGGGCGGAGCTGGCGGACCGGGCGGATACCTGCCTGGAGCCCGTTCTGACTATGTCCGAGGCGGTGGCGGAACGCGAATACCTCCAGCCGGTGCGTTTCGGGGGGGACCAGCCGGAGGCCGCGGGGCCGGCTCCCAGCAAAGGCGCTCACACCTGGAATTTCTTGCGCGAACACGGCTTCACCGAGCAGGAACTTACCGCCGCGGCTGCCGAAGCCATTATTTCGGGACCCTAGTCCCCAGATGCCGTACCCGATCGGGAGGTTACCCCCAAAGTGCCCAGCAACAAGCAGGCAGAGATCATAGTGGCAGCCATCCACCTCTTCCAGCAGAAGGGGTATCATGCGACTTCGATGCAGGATATTGCTGACGCCGTTAGTCTGCAGAAGGGCAGCCTTTACCATTACATCGCCGGGAAAGAAGACCTCCTGGTCGCCATCATCCACGACGCGATCATCCAGTACAACGCTCGCCTGGCCGAGGTGAAGGCAATGGACCTGCCGGTCCGCCGCCGCCTCGAACTGGCCGTGCGCGCACACCTGGAGGGTATCGCCGAGAACCTGGGCACGCTTACGATCTTCTTGCGGGAGAGCTACGCACTCAACGCGGAGCAGGCGAAACTCATCGATGCGGAGAACGCCGTCTACAACCGGATGTTTGAGGAACTTTATGCAGAGGGCGTCGCATCCGGTGAGGTTCGCAACCTCGATCCCAAGCTCGTCAACCGCACCGTGCTGGGCGCCTGCAATTGGATTTACCGCTGGTACGATCCGCAGGGCCCTCAGTCGATCAAGGAGATGAGCGACTTCTTCGTGGACCTGCTATTCAAGGGGATGGAGGTGCGGGAGACCCCGCCCGCGTGACCTAAGATGTCTGCGGTCCCTGATGCGACGAAAGGAGCGTACCCACATGCCAACCATCGGCGAGGTCTTTGAGATCGTCAAATCCCGTGCGGTCGCGAATCCCAGCAAGTATGCCACCCTGAACGCCAGCTACCAGTTCGAATTGACCGGCGACCCTGGCGGCACTTACCACGCAACATTTGCAGGCGGCGCCGTCGACGTCGGCGAAGGCGGCGTGGAGAACCCCGGCTGCACCTTGGTCATGAGCGCAAACGACTTCCTCTCCATGGTCGATGGGAAGCTGAACGCCACCACCGCTTTTATGAGCGGTAAGTTGAAGCTGAAGGGCGACATGGGGTTGGCCATGAAGCTCCAGACTCTCATCAGCTAGATGCCGGGCAGGCCCCCACCAGGACGTGCTGGTGGGGGTTTTTTGTCGGGAAGGGGTGACTGAATTGTTCAACCTGGCGGGGAAGACAGCCGTGGTAACGGGCGGCTCTCGGGGGTTGGGCCGGGCCGATGCCCTCGCGCTGGCGCAGGCTGGGGCCGATGTGGTGATCACGGATATCCTGGTCGAGAGTGACGCCAGTGGGCAGGAGACCGCTGAACAGTACGGCCCCCTGGCGCAGTTTATGCGCGCAAGCCGGGCGGTTTACGCGGAGCGGACCCGAGATGAGATCCGGGCGCTGGGCCGCCGTTCCGAGGCCTATAAGATGGATGTGACGGACCGGGCGCAGGTCCGGGCGGTGCTGGAGCAGGTGCTCCAGGAGTTCGGGGGCATCCATATCCTCGTAAATAACGCCGGGACCCTTGACCATACGGCGCAGATCGATCAGCAGGACGAGGGGCTTTGGGAACGGGACCTGCGGGTCAACCTGACCGGGGCCTTCAACTTCGCCCGCGGCGTCTGGCCGGTCATGAAAGCGCAGGGCTTTGGCCGGATCATTAACATGGCGTCGGTGGCTGGGACCCTGGGCGGATTCGGCCAGGCCTCTTATAGTACGACCAAAGCTGGATTGCTCGGCCTGACGAAGACCCTGGCCCTGGAGGGTGCTCGCTACGGGATCACGTGCAACGCCATCGTGCCCGGGATCATCGCCACCGAGGCCTATCAGATGTCCAGCCCGAAGATGCGCGAGCGGATGGAGGCCCGCACCGCCTTCCGGCGGCCGGGGCAGCCGGCGGATATCGCACACGCCATCGTCTTCCTCGCCTCCGATGAGGCCGGCTACATCACCGGAGTCGGCCTGAACGTCTCCGGTGGGATTGAACTATTTACATTCTAGGGCGCCGGCACGGCACGGAAGGCAGCCCAAGCCGGCGGGGCAGACTGGTGGGACGAGGCCGGGGGCGAGAAGCGAAGGGGGTCTGTGGGGAGATGGAAGCGTGGATTATTGAGGCCGTCCGTACCCCGACCGGCAAGAAGAAGGGCACGCTGTCGACCATTCGGCCGGATGACCTGGCGGCGGGCATTTTGCGGGGGCTGGTGGATCGGGTGGGCGTGGACCCGGTCCAGGTGGAGGACGTGATTATGGGCTGCGTCACACCCATTGGGGAGCAGGGCTGGAACATCGGGCGACAGGCGGCCCTGATCGCCGGTTTTCCGCTGGATGTCTGCGGTGTGAGCCTCAACCGGATGTGCGGGTCGGGTCTGCAGGCGGTCAACTGGGCGGCGCAGGGGGTCATGTCAGGGACGCACGACCTGATCATCGCCGCAGGGGTCGAATCGATGAGCCGGGTACCCATGGGTTCGGACGGCGGGGACTTCAGCCCGGCTCTGACCGAGAAGTACAACATCGTGCCCCAGCACGTGAGTGCGGAGATGATCGCCAAGCAGTGGGGCTTTAGTCGCCGGGACCTGGATGAGTATAGCCTGGAGAGCCATCGCCGGGCGGCGCGTGCCCAGGCTGAGGGGCGGTTTGCCCGCGAGATTATTCCCACGGGCGGACTCAGCCATGACGAGACGGTCCGGCCGGATACCTCGCTGGAGAAGATCGCCTCGCTCCCGCCGCTCTTTCCACCCGACGGGGTGATTCACGCCGGGAACGCTTCGCAGATCTGCGACGGAGCGGCCGCGGTGCTGGTGGCCTCGCCAGCGAAAGCTGGGGAACTGGGGTTGAAACCTCGGGCTCGCATCCGGGCGATGGCCCTGGCCGGGGTCGATCCCACGCTGATGCTCCATGGCGTGATGCCGGCGACGGAGAAGGTGCTGAAGAAGGCCGGCCTCGGCATGGGCGACATCGACCTGTTTGAAGTCAACGAGGCCTTCGCCTCGGTACCGCTGGCCTGGATGAAGGACTTGAAGGCGCCCTGGGAGCGGCTGAACGTCAACGGCGGGGCGATTGCGCTGGGACACCCGCTGGGGGCGTCGGGCGCCCGCATCACGGCCACGCTGCTGAGCGAATTGGAGCGGCGGGACGGGACCTTTGGGCTAGTCACCATGTGCATCGGGTTCGGGATGGCGATTGCGACGGTGTTTGAGCGGGTGTAAAGTGGTGCCGGCCGCAGACCCTGGGGTCAACGGCCGGCCTCATATCTGCCTTGCAGGAACGTCTCGAAGCGGGAGCGGGTCTCGCCATCGCTCTTATAACGGGATGACTCCAGGCCGATCATCTCGCGGCGGAGGTCAGGGCGGAGCACGCAGGCGTGCCGGGCCGGGCAGGCGTGGAGGCACGGGGCGTGCTTGAGCTTCGTGGTGATGCACTTGTAGCCGTCATAGCCGGCCTTCGAGACCGCGCCGGATGGGCAGGCGGCCAGGCATGTCGCGGGGCACTCGGTGCAGGGGTCAAAGTCGGTTGGCCCGGTGGCGGGGCTTTCGTCTGCGAGGACGATGGCACCCAGCAGGGAGAACCAGGGCCCCCAGCGAGGGGTAAGCACCACGTGGTTGAGGCCCATCACACCGATCCCTGCTGCGATCGCGGCGCGCATGAACGGAAAGTTGAGTCCGGTGCGGTAAGGGTTCAGGTAGCGCGGCGACGGGCCAAGACGCGCTTCGAAGAGATATTGGGCGTAATCGGAGAGCCAGTGCTCGGGATCTCCGTGAACGGCCGCATGCGCTTGGCAGCGGCGGATGAAGTCCGGACCGCCCGCTCCGAAGATCACGATGGACCGGTGGGCGATGTCCGAGGGCAGGTAGCCGGCCCAATCCGCTGAGGGAACCACGCCAGCAAGGTCGGCGCCGATCTCCGCCAACCACTGGTACACCTGGCCCTGCTCCACACGCACTCCCCCATTCGTGGTACCATTCTACCATGAACCGATCAACGAGTCGCCGTCATTGGATAGTCCGTGGTACGGCAGCGCCATCTGTCGCAGCCGTGACTTCGGGGAGACCTGTACGGGTTCTTGGGCGGGCCGATGGGGCTGCGGCTTGCTGGTTGTCCCTGGCGGATTGTGTTAAGATGAATCGATGCAGTACGGCCTCCGGGCGTGAGGGGTGGCTTCCATGGCTGATTTCTCGTTTGATGTAGTCTCTAAGGTAGACATGGCTGAAGTCGTCAATGCCGTCAACCAGTCCACGAAGGAGATGCAGACCCGCTTCGACTTCCGTGGCAGCAAGGCGGCGATCACCCTCGATGAGAAGAAGGGCGAACTGACACTCATCGCTGACGACGAGATGAAGCTGACCAACGTGGTCGATATTCTGCAGACCAAGCTAGTCAAGCGAGGGGTCTCGCTGAAGGCGCTCGAGTACAGCAAGGCGGAAGAGGCCCTGGGGGGCACGCTCCGGCAATTGGTCACGCTGAAGCAGGGCATCGCCCAGGAGAAGGCCAAGCAGATGACCGCTGCCATTCGTGACGCCAAGATCAAGGTCAAGGCGGAGATTCGTGGCGATGAACTACGGATCTCAGGCGCCAAGAAGGATGACCTGCAGGCTGCCATTCAGTTGCTGCGCGACAAGGATTACGGTCTGGAGCTACAGTTCATCAACTACCGGTAGGGGAAGCTTACGAGGGGGAGCGGCTGTGTTCAGGCTGAGATCCGTTTTTGTGGGCGTTCTGCTAGTTGCGGTTGTAGCGCTCAGTGGGTGTGGGGCCAAACAGCAGCCGGCGGCGCCGGAGTCGAAGGTCGCGGAGCAGCCCAAGGCGGCCCCGGAGGCCAAGCCGGCCACTGCTACCCCGAAGGGAACGCGGTATGCGGTGGTCGCTGACCAGTCAAAGGCATCGTACACGGCCAACGAGAAATTCGCCAATCGCCAATTGCCCAATGACGCCGTGGGCACCACCTAGGCAGTGCAAGGCGAGCTGATCC
>DAHVXO010000030.1 GCA_027356675.1 Symbiobacteriaceae bacterium
CTCACCACGATATGGAGGTCGATGTCTGGCAGACTCACCCCCGCTGGGGCATTAGGCGGTCTGGAGGCGAACTCCTGCATCGGACCTCGACCTGGATCAGTTGCCCGTGAGGCGCCAGCGGTTAAGCCGGAACTGGTAGTAAAGGAAGCAGCCCACGCAGAAGCCGGCGAGTGCGACCCCGGCGGCGGCGGCAACGTCGAGGGCCAGGGCCCAACCCAGGATCGGGAGGCCCAGGAGGAAGGCGACCTGTGCGACACCCAGGAGCACCGTGGCAATGGCGTTGTTGAAGCGCTGCAGGCGCCGGTCCTCCCGCTCGGCGAGGACGTTCTGGGCGGCGAAAAGCCGCTTGCCAATCTTGAAGATGAGGCTGACGCGCTGACCGAAGAGCGAAGCGGGCAGCAGCACCAGGAAGAGAGCCGTTGTTACCAGCGGCTGCCGCAGGGCCAGACCGCCAAGGATGCCAATGACCAGGGTCCAACGGTTCAGCTTCACAATGGGCAGTGGGACATCGGCGCAGTCCTCACGCTCACGGGTAATCCCCTGTATCGACACGGTGTCAGTCCCCCTAATTCATAGTAAACCAATCGGATTAATTGTATTATATACCGAGTGGCAATAGCCGTCAAGAAAAAGGAAACACCCCCTTGCGGGGGTGGCGAGTTTTGCTCAAATTCGGGTGAGTTCGGCGAGGGTGTTGAACGTGAGATCCGGCGTCTCGATGGTGCTGCGGGGGTGGCGGTGCTTGTGGTTGGTCTGGCGCAGCCAGATGGTGGTCATGCCGGCCATCTTCGCCGGTGCCAGGCCCAGGTCGACCCGGTCGCTGGCGTAGGCTGCATTAGCGGACGGACAGCCGGCCTTTCGCAGCGCCCAGACGAAGAGTGCCGGATCGGGACGCCCACCGACATCGAGCCGGAAAGAGAGGTGCTGTTCGTCGCCAAGGGCGAGGACGCTGAGGGCGAGGCGGAACCGCTCCAACTGCGCCCGTCCCCCCGGGATCCGGTACGGGCCGATCACGCCGAGATTGAAGTTGTTCAACAGGTTGTTGAGGACCAGGTGAACCCCCGCAAAGGGTGCATCAAGCGAAGACGTGCGGCTCAAGACCTCACCGAGGACATCGGCGGGATCTGAGCCCCGACCGGCGAGGATCTGGATGGCGCCCGCCAGGGGGTGCACGGGTTGGGGGGCGTTCAGCGCCTGCATCCAGGCGCGGTCGATTTGATCCATGCCGATGGACTGCCCCCGACGGGCAAAGGCGGCCACGATCTGGCGCCGGGTCTCAAACTCCGTGGCCGTTTCGTTCAGGAGAACGCTGGGGTCAAAGAACAGCCATTGGATATTCTGCAGCTTCGGGTGCAAACTGGCGTCCCCCCCTGCGAAGTAATCCCCTACAGTTTAGCGCAAAGCGGGCGCTTGCGCACGCACCCATGTCAAGATTTCACAAAAGAAAGACGCCGCCGGGAGATACCTCCTGGCGGCGCCGTCGTAAAGCTGGCTTACTTGTGCTCGGAAGAAGAGTGGCCGGGGAAGGCCGAGGAGCCTGGGTTGATGAACACGGCGGCGTTGTTGACCGCAGTGGCCACCTCGCCGAAGCCGGTGGCGATCAGGCGGATCTTGCCGGGATAGTAGGCGATGTCACCCGCCGCCAAGACGCCCGGAATATTGGTCTCGCCCTTGCTGTTGATGACGATCTGCTTCTTCCCCTCGATGTCCAGGCCCCACTCCAGAATCCGGCCCAAGGAGGCCTTGAAGCCAGTGCCGAGGACGACATAGTCGGCCTCCAGATTGGTCTCCTCGCCGCTGCGGTTATCGAAGATGATGGCGGACTTGACCCAGTTGCCATCGCCTTCCACCCGGCGCAGTTCATAGAAGAGCTTGACGTGCACCTTGGATTCAGCGAGCTTGTTGAGGCTCTCCTGCAGCGCCCGGAAGCCCTCACGGCGGTGGATCAGGGTAACGGACTTGGCGACAGGCTCGGTCATGAGTGCATAGTCGATGGCGGAGTCGCCGCCGCCGACCACGAGCACGTTCTTGCCAGCATACTGCGGCAGGTCGACGACACTGTAGAAGACGCCCTTCTGCTCGTACTGACGGGCAGACTCGGTCGGAATCCGGTTGGGTTCGAAGGCGCCGATGCCGGCGGTTAGCACAACAACCTTGGCGTAGTGCTTCTCGCCCACTTGGGTCTCGAGTTCGAAGGTGCCATCCTCCAGCTTGTTGAGCCCGTCAACCCGTTGGTTGTACACATATACGGCACCGGGGTTCGCATGGACAGCCTGCTGCACGCAGCCCTGAACCAGCTGTTTGGCGCCGACCACGGGGAAGCCGGCCACATCGAAAATATCCTTCTCCGGATAGAGTGCGGTCAGCTGCCCACCGGCCTCCGGAAGAGCCTCGATGACCTTCGTCTTCATCCCGCGCATGCCGGCATAGAAGACACCGAACAACCCGACGGGTCCGGCCCCAACAATGATGAGATCAAACAGTTCCCTTTCGCTCGACATGAGTCGTTACAACCTCCTATGTGCCATGAGCCCGTTTCCGGCTGGGAGCCGAAATCCGTGCTCCAAAGGCGCAATTTCTTCCGAAAGTATACCACGGGGTGCCGCGGTTGGGCAGGCTCGTTCTGATAAAGCCATCATACCGCTATAAGTCTACACTATGGCAAAAAAGAACTAAAGGGACGATTTTGATCTATGGTCACCGTCTACCCTGGGTTTTTATGCCTTACGAACGCCTATTAATTGATGTTTTTTGATTATTTCAGAAGGGAATTGCTGCCCGTGACTCGAACCTTTCACCGGAACCAGGGGTAACACATAGACACACGGAGGTAAGAGCATGAAGTTCAAGCGTCTATCGGCTCTCGTGCTGGCTCTGGCTATGATTGTGGTGGCCGGGTGCAGTGGCGCCAAGGAAGCCCCCAAACCCGCTGAACCGCCCAAGCCCACCAACCCATGGGGCATCCAGAAACTGACCATTGGATTCGTCCCGTCCCAGGACGCCGCCGGTATCACCGACAAGGTTAAGCCCATGAGCGACTATCTGTCCAAGGAATTGGGCGTACCGGTCGAGGCGTTTGTCGGCACGAACTTTGCGGCCGTGATCGAGGGAATGGGCTCGAAGCAGGTTGACGTCGGGTTCCTGAACCCCCTCAGCTACGTGCTGGCCAGCAGTGACTACGGCGTCAAGCCTATTCTCAAGACCGTCCGCAGGGGCAGTGCCCAGTACCGGGCCCAGCTGACCGTCCGGACCGATGATAAGATTCCTCCCTGTCAGCCCGCCAAGGATGCCAAGTGTACCACTACCTTCGCCGCTCTGAAGGGCAAGAAGCTGGCCTTCGTTGATCCCGCCTCCACTTCCGGCTATCTTTTTCCCTCTGACTTCATGAAGACCGCCGGCCTCGACGTTGAGAAGGGCAAGTTCTTCTCTGACGTGATCTTCGCTGGTGGCCACGACACGGCCGTCAAGAACGTCTACAACAAGGTCGTAGACGCCGCCTGGAGCTTTGAGGACGTCCGGGACAACCTGGAGAAGGAGATCCCCGATGTCAAAAAGAAGCTACAGGTCGTCGCCTACACCAGCTGGATCCCGAACGATACCGTGTCGGTCCGCAAGGACCTCCCGAACGATCTGGCTACCAAGATCCAGACCGCTATGATGAACTTTGCTACCACGGATGACGGCAAGAAGGTCCTCAAGGATCTCTACACCATCGACAACTTTGCCCAGGGCCGTGACAAGGACTACGAAGTGGTCCGCAGCATGGCAAAGTCCATGGGCGTGGATCTGAAGGCTGAAATCCAAAAGAAGAAGTAAGGTTTCCCGTGCGCTGTACACGCCCCGTGACTGGACGGTCACGGGGCGCATTTCTGTGGAGGGACGTGGCGGCCTGTGCTGCAGTTTCAGAACATCAGTAAGACCTTCCCCGATGGGACGCAGGCGCTCAAGAACGTGAGCCTCACCGTCAATGCCGGTGAGTTTGTGCTCATCGTCGGTCTTTCGGGAGCGGGCAAGTCGACGCTGATCC
>DAHVXO010000034.1 GCA_027356675.1 Symbiobacteriaceae bacterium
CTGGAGTACCCTGCCGACCTCTACGAACTGGTGGTGGTGACCGATGAAAAGGAAGCTCGGGCGGCACAGATTCGCCGGGCAGAGGCTGTGGGGTCCGCAGCTCACGCCCTGCGCGAGCGGACTGCCCCACCGGGGGCCGAGTCCGAGGCTGGAGCCCTGACGCTGGCCTTGCTGGGTGAACTGTCCCTGGAGGCAATCGAGGACGTGCGGCGCCGCCTGGGAAGCTCAGAGGGCCTTCTGCTGCTGCGGCATGTGCCAGACCACCTGCTCCATCCCCTCCTGTGGGAAGTCGCGCAGCGGCTGCTGCATAATTCGGGGAAGCGGGGTTCCGCCTACCTCTTCCGTCGGCTCCAGCTCCGCCTGCCCACCGCCGGCGAGGAGGAATTGCAGGGAGCCTACGCCGCCCTGCTCTCCCTGGCGATTCCAACCTCAGCGGCGTTCTGCCGCCTCCGGGGGGGCGACGGCCGGGCGCTGGCGGCCCGGCTGGCCACCATGGCCGCCCGGGCACACCACTCCCTGACCCGGGAGATCATCCTCGCCATGTGTGAGTCGCTGGCTGCAGCCCTCATGGACAGGCTGGAGCAGGCCGGCAGTCAGACGGACCTGGAGGAGCGCCTGGAGCGGACCTACCGGGAGATCTTCCCCACCACCCAGGACATTCTGGAGCGCAAGGTGCGGGAGATGGCGGGGCACCCGGCGGCCCCGGTGCTCAAGCATGTCGTGGTCCCGGCCGACTTCGACGGCTCCCTGGGCGGGGTCTGCCTGGGCTGCGACGTCCCATCCACCAAGGGCCGGGCCCTGAACTGGGGCCTGGCCTACATCGACGGGCGCACGACCTGGTGCGGGTTCTATGACGCGGAAAGCCGGCCCCATCCCAAGTCGATGCTATATGTCGCCCACCGGGTCCTCGAGGCGCGGGCGGCCGAGGCGAATGCCCCCCGCATCTTCCAGGGACCGGTCTTTCAGGTGCGCAATTGGTATGACATGGGTCCGTTCTGCAAAATCGCCTCGCTGTACCAGGCGATTGCTCACGACTGGTATCTGCCGGCGCTCTTTCGCCGGCTGCCTTTCGTGGGGGGCACCAACCTGTACATCGAGGCGCGGCTGATACGCGGTATCGGTGGATACGATGCGTCCTCCCTGACCGAGGATCTGGAACTCGGGACGCGCGCCTACCTGGCCGCGGGTGCGTGGCCTGAATACCTCCCCTACCCGTCCAGCGGGCAGACGCCGCCCACCTTCGCCGGGTTCTACCGGCAGCGGCTGCGCTGGGCCACCGGCCACCTGCAGGTGATGGCCAAGGTCAAGGCCGAGCCCTCCTACGATGAGGCCAAGCGGAAGCGGCTGCTCCGGGAACTCTGGCGCAAGGGGCAGGGGGAATGGATTTTCTATAAGACCGCGACCCTGGTGCCCCCGGCGATCATCGTGCTCTGGTTCTTCAACCTGGTGGACCCCAACGTGCTGGGGACCGGCTGGCACGTGGGGATGAACCTGCTGTCGACCGTCTACCTGGCCTTCACCATCTACGCCTTTTTCCGGTACCTCGAGCACCTGGACCAGACCGGTCGCCCCCGCCGCTGGCTGGGCCAGTTGGCGGCGCTGGCCCAATTGCTGGTGCTGCCGCTGGCGGCGTTCCTCTTCCCGGTGCCGTACTCCAGTGCGCTGGTACTCAGCACCCTGGGGAAGGGTCCATCGCAGTGGGTCAAGACGCCCCGCACGCGGGAATAGTTACGCCCTGCGGGCCAGGGACTCCAGGTCAACACCCCTGGCACGGCACCACTCACCCGTGACCCCAGTGACCACCACAGGGCGGCGTCGCAGGGTGCGCACGGTGGGGCCGCCTGCCAGGAGCGCCGCCCGGTTAAGGTCTCCGCACAGCGTGGTCAGGTACTGCCGAACGGCTGTAATACCCCCGGCGGCGTGCTGCCTGAGCACGGCGCCAGCCACGCCCACGGCCCGCGCTCCGACCGCAACCGCCTTGGCCGCCTCGCTTCCATATGTGATGCCGCCGCTGGCCATGACATCAAGCCCAGGCAGGGCCAGGGCTGTGACCTCCAGGAGGGCGCAGGCCGTGGGGATACCCCAGGCCTCAAGCCCGGGGTCCAGGTCGGTCTCCGCTCGCCGCTGGGCTTCAATCCAGGCAAAGTTGGTGCCACCCCGTCCCGACACATCCACCGCCCGCACCCCGACGCCATGCAGCTCTCGGGCGGTCTCGCGCGAAAGCCCAAAGCCGCACTCCTTGACCACCACGGGCACCGACGACTCCCGCACCAGCAGGGCGATGCGCTCCAACTGGCCGCGGAAATCCCGGTCACCCTCGGCCATCACGAGTTCTTGGGGGGCGTTCAGGTGGATCTGGAGCAGGTTAGCGCCAATCATCTCCACCGCACGCACGGCATCGTCAACGCTCGCTCCGGCACTCACGTTTGCGAGCAATACGCCGCCCGGGCTGACATCCCGGACGACCCTGTAGGTCTCGGCCACCGCGGGCTCCCTGAGCCCGGCCGTCTGCGACCCTACAGCCATGGCCAGACCGAGTTCGGCCGCCACGGTCGCCAGGTCCCGGTTGATGCCGGCGACGCCCGGGGCTCCCCCGGTCATCGCGTTGATGATGATTGGGCTCGCCAGCCGGACCCCTGCCACAGATGTGGCCAGGTCTACCTCACTCAGGGCTGCCTCCGGCAGGCTCTGATGCACGAGGTGCACGTCTGCCCACCCGGGTGCCGGCAGTCCCGCCGGTCCGCGTCCCGGCGCCGCCGCTTGTGCGACCGCCAGTCTTACGTGATCCAGTTTTCGTTGCTGCCGTTCGCTCACCGGGGTCCACCTCCCCACCACGGCGACTCCCCGTCTTCCCGACCGGCTTGTCGGCAGGGGCGGCCGCGTATCCACTACGTTTGTACCCACTAGCTTTGGGCGGCGTACTCACCGGGAATTCGAACTCTACCTTGCCCTCTTTCAACACCAGGAACGCGGAGAACACCTTTCCCGTCCGAGGAGAGGTAAACCCGGTGATTAACGGCGTCTTGCCCTTCTGTAGGAGCGCCATCGCCAGTGTGGTGTCGATCACCTTGCCACAGAGGAAGCCCGGCACCCGGATCGCACAGTCAGCATTGGCGCACACCCAACCCTTGCTGCCCTTCACGACCGCCCGACCGCAGCGCGGGCATTTGGCGGCGTAGGGGGGCAGATCACGCTCACCGCTGGGCTCGGCTCCTGACCGGGCGGCCCGCTGCTGGCGTTTCGGCGCAGCCCCGCCCTCGGCCTGCTTTACCCAGTGCACCACCTGGGTGGCGAGGTCCCGGATCTGGCCCATCAGGCGCTCCGGTTCGTAGCTCCCCGCCTGAATGTCCGCAATACGTTTCTCCCAGTCGCCGGTCAGCTCCGCACTGAGCAGGACCTGTGCGCCCGCGGATTCGGCCCGCTGCACCAGTTCTCGCCCCTTGGGCGTCGGGACCAGCGCCTTCTTCTCCGGGACGATATACCCGACGTCCTTCAACCGCTCGATGATGGCAGCCCGAGTGGCCGGCGTCCCCAGCCCGTGACCCTTCATCGCCTCTTTGAGCGCCTCGTCCGTGATCTCCTTGCCCGCGAACTCCATCGCTGTGAGCAGCCCCGCCTCCGAATAGCGCCGGGGCGGCTTGGTCGTCTTCTCTTTCACATCCACCGAACGGGTGAGGACCCCATCGCCCACGGCGAGCGGTGGGAGCGGGGACAACTGCTCCTCGTCCGCGTCCTCCTGCTTACGACCGGTGACTTCCTGCTCGACCACGCGCCAGCCCGGCACCAGAACCTGCCGACCATGGGACCGAAAACGGTCCGGATGGGCAGCAACCCGGGTGATGACCTCCACGTCAAGGTACCGCGCATCCGGGTAAAACTGCGCCAGGAAACGGCGCACGACCATTCCATAGACCTTTGCTGCGGCCCCGCTCAGCGCCCCTGCCCGCTCCGCGGTCGGAATGATCGCATGGTGATCGCTGACCTTGCCGTCATCCACCACGCGCCGGTTGCCGCCGTGAACCAGGGCCAGGTCCGCACCTTGCGCCAGACCCCGAAATTCGCTCTGCCCGCCCACCGCCTGCACGATGCCCGGCAGGCTCTGCACCAGGTCGCGCGTCAGGTACCGCGAGTCCGTGCGCGGGTATGTGATCAGCTTGTCCTCGTACAGGGACTGCGCCGCCTTCAAGGTGGCCGCCGCGGTCAGCCCAAATCGGCGGTTAGCCTCACGCTGCAGCGTGGTCAGGTCATACAACTGCGGCGGACGCTCAACCCCGGGCTTCTCGTCCACGGACTCGACCAACCCCGGCTGACCCTTGACCCGGTCCGCCACGGCCTGCGCATCCTCCGCCCGGGGCAGCCGGTCGCCATCGGGCCCGATGAACTTGCCGCCGTAGGTCCGCCGGTCCGTCGTCGCAAACTCGGCCCAGACCTCCCAATACTGGTGCGGCACAAAGGCCTCAATCTCCCGCTCGCGCCGCACAATCAGGGCAAGGGTCGGGGTCTGGACCCGCCCGACGGATAGCAACTCCCCCCATTTGACCGTGAAGGCGCGCGTTGCATTCATACCGACCAGCCAATCGCCCTGAGCCCGGCACAATGCACTCTGGTACAGCCGATCGTACTCGGCTTGCGGGCGGAGGCTAGCAAATGCCTTGCGAATCGCCTCCCGCGTCAGCGAGGAGACCCACAGGCGCTGAGTCGGACGGCGCACCCCCGCTGCCTGACAGATATAGCGAAAGATCAGCTCGCCCTCCCGCCCGGCGTCGCAGGCGTTGACCAGTTCGGCGGCGGTACGTGCCAGCCGTGCCACCGTCTCGAACTGGGACCGCGTCTTGGGCACCACCTTCACCCCAAACGCGGCCGGCAGCATCGGCAGAGCCTCCAGGGACCAGCGCTTCCACCGAGGGTCGTAATCGTCAGGCGACATCTGCTCCACCAGGTGCCCAATGGCCCAACTGAGCAGGTACTGCGGGCTCTCCAGGTATCCCTCGCGCGCGGCAAAACCACCCAAGGCCTCGGCGATGGCTCGGGCGGCTGATGGTTTCTCCGCGATAATCAACGGCTTTGCAGGCATGGACATGCGACAAGATCCACCTCACGGGTTGAGTTCGCCTTGCCTGAGGCCAATCCCTTTCCCCCGGCGGCCCGGCAGCGCAGCAGCAAAAGGCCCGATCCCATAGAGATCGGGCCCACTTGAATCAATGCGATTTATTCGGGCTTCTCTGCGGGTAGGCCCTCGGCCACCACGGGCGCCGCTTCGGCGGGCGCCTCAGCAGCCGCAGCCACCGGGGCGGGTTCGGGTGCAGCGACTTCAGCCGGGGCGGCCTCTTCCGTAGCGGCACCCTCCAGCTCGCGCAGGCTCAAGCTAATCCGGCGCTGTTCGGGGCTGACCCCGACCACCTTGGCCTGGATTTCCTGGCCGACGTGCACCACATCGCCCGGCGTGTTCACCCGGCGATCAGCCAACTGCGAAATGTGGATCAAGCCGTCCACGCCGGGCTCCAACTCCACGAAAGCGCCGAAGGTCGCCAGGCGAGCCACCGTGCCACCCACGACCGACCCAACCGCATAGCGATCGGACACGGTCTCCCACGGATCCGGCAGCACCTGCTTGAGGCCGAGGGAGACCTTCTCCTTCTCCCGGTCCAGCCGCAGGATCTTGACCTTGACCTTTTCGCCCTCCTTCAGGACCTGGGAGGGGTGCTTGATCCGGCCATAGGACATCTCGGAGATATGCAAAAGGCCGTCCACGCCGCCCAAGTCGATAAACGACCCGAAGTCGGTCAGGCTCTTGACGGTGCCTTCGCGCACCTGGCCCTCTGCGACGTTGGCCCAGAATTCTTGTTTCGACCGGTCCCGCTCATGCTCCAGCACCTGCTTGCGGGAGAGGATGACCCGAGTCTTGCCACGCTCCAGTTCGATGACCTTCACACGGATCATCTGCCCGACATACTTGGACAGATCGTTAACGTACCCACGCTCCACCTGGGAGGCCGGCAGGAAGGCCCGCAAACCGAGATCCACAACCAACCCGCCCTTGACAGCCTCGGTCACCTGCGCATCAAGGACGTCGCCGGCTTCATAATGCTTGACGACCTTCTCCCAGGCGATCGCCTCTTCGGCCCGGCGCCGCGAGAGCCGCAACCCACCCTCGCCACGGCTATCGACGCTGAGGACTACCACGCGTACGTCGTCGCCTACTTTGAGGCCCGATTCAGCTGCGTGTTGCATGGGACGGTGGGATAGTTCATTTAGAGTAATGGTGCCCTCGGACTTGTAGCCGACGTCCACCATGATGGAATCGTCGCTCACGCGAACGACGTGTCCCGTCACGATTTCCCCTTCCTTCGGCACTCGCAGAGCGGCTTCCATTTCTGCCCGCGCTTCAGCTGCTTCGTTCTCGCTAATGCTGTCCTGGTTGACAAAGTCCCGCACGATAGTGACCTCCTCGATGGCTCCGACCGGAAAAATCCGTCCTCTGGCGACGGCTACTCACACCGAAGTCTCCGCGTGATCAGGCCGATGTGACGGGCGGAACTAATAGGGCGCCGATAGCCCCCATAATCGCCTCGCCAGCCCCCTGCATCTGCTCACTGGACAAGCGCCCATCCCGGAACTGATCCAGATCAACCGGTTTGCCAAATCGCACGATCAGCGGAGTGAACAGTTTATAGGTACCGGAAATACCCACAGGAATCACTGGTGTATCGGACTTCAGGGCGAAGTATGCGGCACCAGGCTCTGCTTTCGCAAGTCTCCCGGTGCGATTGCGGGTCCCTTCCGGGAAGA
>DAHVXO010000042.1 GCA_027356675.1 Symbiobacteriaceae bacterium
CGCCTCCAGGGCGGCGGCGCCCAGGCCGTCCCCGGCCAGCGCGAACTCGGCCGTCCGGTCCCGCAGCACCGCCTCGGCGGCGGCACGGTCGGCGTCTGCATCCAGCTTGGCCTTGAGGGCCCCGGCCGCTTTGGCGTCGGCTGCGGCCATATCAGCGGCGGCCCTGGCATGAGCCTTGGTCAGGTCGTCCCGGTGCTTGCGGGCCTCTTCCACCCGCTGCCGCCAGGTCTCGAAGCGCTGCCGGCGGAGCTTCTGCTCCTGAACCTGCGCTTGCAGCAAGGCCGGCAGTTGGCGGGCCGCCGGGTTGCCCCAGGCCTGGGGCAGCGCGGCCCGCGCCTGCGCCAGCGCTGCACCGGCCTTGCCCAGGCTCTCCTCGGCGGCCTTCACCCGGGTCTCGGCCACCTGCGCCGCCGTGCGCGCCTCGCCGGCGCCCTGGGCGGCGCCCTCGTACGCAGTCTCGGTCGCCCGGAGCGCCTGGGTTGCAGTCTCATATTCGACCTGTGCGGCGGCTACATCGGTACCGGCCGTGGTGGCAGCCGCCGCCGGGTGCGGGTGCGCCGGCGACCCGCAGACTGGGCAAGGCTGTCCCTCTACCAGCACCCCCACCAGTGCCGCGGCGTGGTCCAGCCGCCGCATATCCTCCAGTTGTACTTCGGCCTTCGCACGGCGGGTGCGGGCCACGTCCAGCCGGGCCCGAGCCGCGGACTCGGCCTGCTCGGCCGCCGCCAGCGCCGCAACCGTCCGGTCTCGCTCCGCCGCAGCGGTCACCGCCGCCGCCCGCGCCTCGTTGCCCAACCGATCCTGTTCTTGCACCGCCTGTACGGCCGCCTCGGTCCGGGCCAGCCATGCATCATTGGCCGCCAGGTCGGCCTCCTGGTCGGGCGGGTTCGCCTCCAGCGTCCGCTGTGCGCTCTCGTGCGCCTCGACCCTGGCGTGGGCGGCGCCCTCTACATCCTTCGCCATGCCGGCTTGGGCGTAGGCTGCGGCCAATTCCCGCTCCCGCACTGCCACCCGCTCGGCGGCCTGCGACAACCGGTCCTGTGCTTGCCGCAAGTTCCCCAACGCCAGCAGGCCGCGCTGAACCAGCGCCCTGCGGTCCGCCGGGATGTCCAATTCACCCATGTGTGCCACTACGGCAGCCTGCGCGGTCCGAACCCGTTCACCGCCGTCCGCCAGGGCGTCGATTTCACGGGTAAGCTTCTCCGTCTCGGTACGGCCCAGGGCCACTCGGTTCGCCAGGTCCGTTGCTTCGGCCGTTAGCGTAGCCACCTCGGATTCCAGCGCCAGCGCTTGCTCCAGGCGCACCCGGCGTTCGGCGAGGCGCGGCGCCTCCGTCTCCCGCTGTGTCTGTGCCGCCCGGTGTGCCGCGACCGCTACGGCCTCGGCCTCGGCTACCGCCCGCAGCGCCTCCGTCGCACTGGACAGCTTCACCCGGGCCGTCGCCACCCGCCGGTCCGCCTCGGCCTGCTCGTCCAGGGCCGGCCGGACCTGCTCTGCCCTGGTCGCTGCGACCTGCTCGGCCCGCTGTGCCTCCACCTCAGCCGCCCGCTCTTGCCAGTTCGCGAGGTCAGCGTGCACCGCCGTCAGTTCCTGCTGCAGGTCCCAGACCCGCTGCCACTCCCGCCACGTAGCCTCCGCGGCGACCAGGTCGCGCTGCGCCTTGCCAACCAGCGCCTCGGCGGCCTCTACCCGCTCCTGCGCCTTGCCCACCGCAGCCTCGGAGGCGTCACCAAGGCCCTCCTGGTGCGCAATGGTCTCCCGGAATTGGCGGTCAGCCGCCTCCGTCTGCACCTTTAGCCGCTGATTCAACTGGTCCCCGTATTGACCCAGCGCGAAGATGCGCTCAAGCATGCCCCGCCGCTTCACACCTTCTAAGTGAAGGAACTCGGCGAACTTGCCCTGCGGCAATACGACGGCCCGGGTGAAGTCTTCGACCGTCAAACCCAAAATCCGCTCAACCTCTTCGGTCACCGATCGATCCTTGTCCGCGAGCACCCGTTCCGCCGCCGCCTCGCCCTCGACCAAGCGAGCGTGCGAACTGCGCACCGCACCCTCTGCGTCCCGCTTGTAGCTCCGCTCCACCCGATACTTCACTTCGCCCCGTGCGTCAACCAGGACGAAGCTAAACTTCACCCCAACCGCCTTCTCAGCCTGGTTGATGATGCCTTCGGTGTTGCGGCGCGCCCGCTCTACCGTGCCGTAGAGCGCCAGCGTGATGGCGTCCAGTACGGTCGACTTGCCGCTGCCCGTAGGCCCGAAGATGCCGAAAAGCCCACCGCCTAACAATTGTGTGAAGTCCACCGTTTGGACTTCCCGGTAGCTGTTGAGCCCGCTGAACTGGAGGAAGAGCGGTTTCATGCCTCCACCTCCGCATCAGCCGACTGGTTGGTGAGGGAGAGGAAGAGCCGCACCAGTTCGGGCGGCGGCGGCGCATCCGTATTCTTTTGCCGTTGATAGAAGCGGATGAACCGCTGCTCCAGGGTCTCGCTCACCCGGTCGGCCCGCGCCGCCGCGGCCTCGCCGCTCGAGATGATGGGCCGGATGTGGATGAATCCGGGGTGCATCCGCCGCAGCGCCTGAATCTCCAGCGGCTCCAGGGAGCGCGTCAGGTGTAACTCCAGGTCGATCCAGGCGTCCGGATCCCGACCCTCCGCGACCCAGGCGGCGACTTGTTCAGGGCCGCCGTCCGCCTTCCACCGGACCAGGGGCTTGCCTGCAGCGATCGGTATCTCCTGAACAGCAGCCGCACCGTTCGGTAACACATCAACGACAGTCACCGACTTGGCATACCCAGCCTCTGAGAAGCTGAAGGCCAAGGGCGAGCCAGCGTAGCGCGTGAGCGTGTGGGCGCCATGCATCTGCTGCGGCCGGTGCAGATGGCCCAGAGCCACGTACTGTGCCGCCGCCGGGAACGCACCCGGTTCCACCGTATAGGCCCCGCCCACCTGGATGGGGCGTTCCGAGTCCGCCGACTCCTTACCCCCGGCGACGAACAGATGGCTGGCGGCCAGACGGACCGTATCCGCCCGATAGTTCCCGGCCAGCGCGCCAAACAACTGGGCGACCTGAGCGGAGTACACTGGCTGGAGTTCCTCCTCCTCGACCGTATCGGCCAGGACCTTGCCCAATCGGGCCTCCGACGGGTACGGCAGCGCCAGCACCACGGCGCTGTGGTCTACACCGGGTACGGCAATCTCCGCCCAACCGGGACCGCTCGCTACCCGGCGCACCCGGTTCCCCGCAGGCGCATAACCCCCCGGGTCATCCCAGGGATAGCCAAACAGCGTAACCCCATGCCGCTGAGCCAGCGGCGCCACGGCGCAGAGCCGGTCCGGGCTGTCGTGGTTGCCCGCGATGACCACCACGGCGCGCCGCCCGCCCTCGCCTAACCGGGCCAGGGCATCGCAGTAGAGTTCCTCCGCAGCGCTGGGCGGGTTTATCGTATCGAAGATATCGCCTGCGATGACCACCATATCGATGGCCTCACGGGTCACGATATCGCAGAGCTCGTCCACAAAGCGCACATGCTCTTCGTGGCGGCTGCGGCCTTCCAGCGTCCGGCCCAGATGCCAGTCCGCCGTGTGCAGAACCCGCATGGGGAGACGCCCCCCTTCTGTTTGCAACGACTGCATATCCCATTCGCATAGTCGTTGGGCATCTCCTGTACTCCTCGCGCCCAGGGGAAACTTCTCGAGGCGCAGAAGGACCCCTCCGCCGGCGAAGCGGAAGGGCCCAGTCTGAACGACCATCAAAGATTAGCGACCTGATCCCGAATCTCCGGTGGCCGTGACCCGTCGTTGATACTTGGCCAGAGTGCTCTCCAGAGCCTTCGCCATGTCGACTCCGGTGCTGTTCGCTGCGCAGACGAGCGAGCAGAAGGGGTGTACAGGATGTCGGCTAGGTTAGGTAGGACAAAATAGTCGTCAAACCCTTTAGGGGGAGGAATTCTCACCTTTGTGTTAAAGTTTCTTTTGGATTATCCAAGAAAAACTTGGATGCGGGGGTGGTTTTGGTGGGTGGTGGGTTGCGTTTTGTGCGCCCTTCACTGGCCAGGAATGGTGGCAGCAGGGAAGTCTCCCCGGAAGAGAAGAGGCGGGATCAGGAGCGCCTCATCCAGGGGTGGCTTATCAGCCAAAAGCAACGTAATTTCTCCCCCGCAACCATAACGAGTGCGCAACGCGGTGTGACGAACTTCCTGGCTGCGGCGGGGAAGTTCTGCTGGGAGATCCCGTTGCCGACGTTCGCGACTACCACGATACCCTTAGCGAGTTGCTCATCGCCCACATGAATGAACTCGATCATCGAATTGGATCCGCTTGCACACTCCAGGAGGGACGACAACCAACGGCTTCACGGCTAGTCTAAGGCTGTGTGCGATACCAATACTGATACGCTTCTTTGAACCCGAGCTTTGAATAAAGCCGTAGCGCCGGCGCGTTGGTCGTCATCACCTGAAGGTAGGCGGTCCGGGCACCGTTATACTTAGCCCAGGCCAGGATGTTGAGAACCAGCGCACGACCAATGCCCTGGTTTCGCCACGACGGGGCGGTGATGATGTCATACACGCCCACGTAAAGCCCCTCGAACACCCCTAGTCCGCAGGCGACCACCTTCCCGTCCCGGACCAGCGAGGTGAAGGCGGTCTTGCCGGTAATGTTGGGCAGCATCTGCTTCAACGTATGCCGGTGCCGGTCTTCCACCTGATTCATTTCGCAATAGTCATCAAACCATTCCGAGGTCAGGCTTTCCACGATCTGGGCAGCATGACTAGGCGGCTCTGGAACATGAGTCAGGTCCGCAAGCTGGACACTTGTGCGTGCCTCTTCGACGTACCCCTTGCTGTGAAGTATCTCATCCAGGTTCGTCGGGCAGGGGCTCGGCGTTAGTTTGAAGACAACCTTTTGCTTCCTGGCCCGGAACAGGCCCTCGCACGCCACGATCTTCTCCGCTACGTTATGGTGGCTTGGGTAGAGTGGATTGACCGAGTTGGCGCGCCTGGTATACCCATTTGCGAAGCGGAGAATCCAGCCATCGTACAGCACCGTCTGCAGAGACGGTAACGCGTTCATGGAAAGCTCTTCTATCTTCCTGATAAGCGTCGGTTCCATTTGCCAATTATCCTCCCGGCCAGGCCCAGTTTTGTTTCGTGTATAATAATACATCACAAATGTATCTATATGCAACCCAGGATGGGAATGGGACCTAGACGACTGCCAACAAAAAACGCAACGCAGATCCCGTTCGTGTGGATCATTGGGCCGATTTTTAGGCGATCTGCCACCGTCGTGACGCGTGAATCAAAGATTGCATTCTTATGCACCGCCAAGGAGACCTACAGCCGCACTCTTGTTAGGGTGGGGCTCGCTTTTTAGGAACGAGAGGCAGGCTGAAACCGGCAATGTTGTGGCCCGGGATTTCGCCGGGAAACCCGGAACATTGCCGACACCAACCGAGATACGTGTAAGTATAGGACACAAGGCTGGAATCTCCTTCCACACAGGAGTCGGGCTGAACGAGACGGCGCCAGGTCCCCGGCAGGGGAACCATGGCGCCGTTCTTCTCTCTCACTTGCGACGTGCTGTGCCCTCCGTTATTCTCCAAGGAGACTGGAGGGCGCTTGCATGTCTTCAAGTCGATTCGTCGGTCTTCTCCCACACACGGTCGATGATGGACAGAAGTGGAGCTACCACCAACAGGAGCAGCGTCAAATTGTCACTGCCGATTCCGGCAGATGTCCCTTGCTGGTTGCCCAGAGGGTCATCCCGGCCAAGGCAAAGCTGCGGATTCTCTCGGAAATTCGCCCCGGCTCCCCCCAGGAAATGCCGGTAGCGGTGGCCAAGGTCTGCAGATGCCCGGGCCGAAAACTGCCGGAAATGCCACCGCCGATCTCCACAAATCCGGATCCCACGCGTGCCGATTCGGTGCGTGTGTGCTACCATTGGCGCAAGGGGGTGACCTTATGAGCAAAGCCGTTCATGTCCGGGATGTAGAGTTGATCCGCGCCCTGGAGGAAGGGGCCGACTACCTGATCGCCGGCCAGCGCCGGTTCCTGGTGGTGGAGGTGGACGAGGCCAGCGAAGAACCCTACCACGTGACCGATCCGGAGGAGGCCGCCCTGATCCGGGAAGCCCTCCAGGATACCAGCCCGCGCCTGTCCGGCGAGGCCGCCCGGGAGTACCTGAAGGCCCGCCTGCGCGAGCATGGCATCAGTTAACTGGACCGCAGCGGGGCTAGCCAGTTTGGCCCGGCTGGACGCCTGGCGCGTCAGCCAGAACTGGGAGCCGATCGCCCTGGAGCTGGCGGTCGCAGTCGAAGACTACTTCCACCGCTGGGACCCGAGTCGGCCGCCCCGGTTCATGCCCGGCCGCCCGGTCCACCTGGACGAAGGGGCGACCGACCTGCGCAGGGTGACGGTGCCGGTTCGGAGCAAGCCGTTCCGAGTCTACTTTCGCTACCTCCCGGTGCAGCGAGTCTTCGAGGTCCTGCGGGTCCTCCACCCCCGAGCCCGATAAGAGCGCCGCAGCGGCAGCCCCGGCTGCCGCTCCAACAGCCAGGGAAGCGAAGGAGCATCCAGCCGTCCCGCCCACAGTTCCCGCCAGACCAGCACCACCTCTCGCGGCGACAAGACCGACACAGCGGCCATCTCCGCCCCAGCCAGAAACCGGGACCCACCCATGCGCCCAGCTAAGCCCCCTACGGGGGCTATACGAGACTGTCCCAAGCAGACGTCCTCCAGCTCACCCTCCCATTCGGGGGTGGGCTCAAAGGGTTGCATAGCGGCCCCCTTTGGAAGGCTTGACACGGCAGGGATTTGCGCCACGACTGAGAAGCAGGTGGATGGGATCTCAACAACCTGGGAGGCCTAACCCATGACTAGTCTGATCCGCAAGGCTGAGGCCAGCTCGTCGATGGTTTTGTAATCGCCGCCCTGGTCCAATCCCCCCCGGTATACGCCGCCGGTCTCACCTGCGTCATTGATGACTTCTGCGTCGCCGGTGGGGATTGGGCCGGCACAGGTGTCGCCCTGATCCAGGCCGCAGTCGCGGAGGCCAAGGTGTGCGGTGCGGTCCAGACCGTGGTGGTCTGCGGGCACCTCGACCAGCCCAAACGCGAGACACTCAACCGGCTTGGGTACGCCATCGCCTCGGAGTGGTGGGTCAAGCCAATCTAGTCCGCTACCATCGGCACTGGGGGTTGGATCTGCGGTGGTCACGTGTGACTGTAAGCGTAGGTGATGGCACGAATCCCCTGTCTGCCGGAAAGCTGAGAGCATCTATCCCCGAGGGAAGGGAAAGAACCTGACATTGACTCGGGACTACGGGCTCTCACCTGACGATTAGCCACAGTTGCACCGAGGCTGTCGGAGGTTACTCGGAAGTCGCGGGAAAGTATCCGGGAATTACCGGAGATTATCCGGGAATCACTTGAGTCGGTCTCCTATGCATCAATGAATACCGTCTGGGGATCCGGTGTGCTAAACCCGCTCTGGGAACGGGTCCAGTACTCAGCCGTAAACGTATCAAGAGGTGCAGTGAATATTCGCCGGTTCCATCCGATCCATGGCTTCCTCCTACTCGGCCCCTGCCTTCTCCCTGTCGGGTCCGTCCGGGGGAATAGCTGTCTCTAAGTTGATGGAACCCGGAGACGCAAAGCGAATACCTGCAACCTATTCGGGTTCTCGGTGCCTTCACCGGGATTCTGCATCTCGTTGGATCGCAGAAGCTCTGTTGGCCTCCGGAGCAACTCGCGCGCTGTGAGTGGGCAACTCGAGCGTTGCTAGGGTTCACCGGGAAGTTACCCAGACATCGCGGGAAGTTACCGAGAAACTTATCCCGCCGAACCCGCACGGCTCTAGGCCGGGAAAACATACGTAGCGAGGGTGCGGGAAGGGGGAAAGCCCAAACTCGGTGCAGCGGTCTTGATTGGATCCGCCACTCCTGCAGTGTCTGGGACAGGCCGCCGGGATCCATGTCCAGGGTAACAGATTCGAGCCTACGGCTTGTCGTCTCTGTAAACGTGTTCTGTGTTTCGTTCGGCGAGTTTCGACAACTCAACCGCCCTTGAATACCCGGTCCGGGTCGGCGTTCTCCTCCTCCGCCGGGTAGGCATTGAGGACATCGCTACGGCTGACGATACCCACGAGGCGGGATGGGTCATCTTCAGCTACGACGGGGATGCGTCCCACGCCTCGCCTTGCCATCTCCAAGGCGGCGTCAGCAACCGACCGGCTAGGAGTCAGGGTTTCCAACTTTGTGGTCATAACCTCGAGTACCCGGGTGATGAGGCGCCGTTCCAGAGGGACCTCACGGATGTCACTCAAGGTAATCATGCCGACCAACCGGCCCTCGGGGTCCAGTACCGGATACCCACCGTGTCGGCTTTCCTGCATGAGGGTAATCACGTCTCGCAGCAGCATATCGCTCTGGACGGTGTGGACGGTGGTGGCCATGATATCGGCAATCCGGGTATTGCGCAGGTCATGGATCTGCCAAGGCAACAGCACACCGTGCTCGGGCAAATGGAGCGTGTCTACTGAGTACGGGCTGAACCGCTGGGTGAAAACCGCGGCGATACCGCAAGCGAGCATTGCCGGCAGGGCGATGCGGTAGTCGCGGGTCAACTCCAGGACCAGGGTCATGGCCGTAAGCGGTGCGTGGGTTGCGCCGGCAATCATGGAGGCCATCCCAACGATCGCGTAAGCACCCGGCTGGCCGACAATACCCGGAATGAGAGCGTGTGCGGCTGCACCGTACGCGCCGCCGGCCATGGCTCCCAGATAAAGGGCTGGTGCAAACACGCCACCGGGCCAGCCACTGCCGTTGGTCAGCCCGATGGTAATGAACTTGGCCGCAAATAGGGCCACGAGGAGACCGAGGGCCATCTTTCCAGTCAGCGCCTGGGCGATGGTGTCATAGCCTCCACCCAGAGTCTGGGGCAGGGCGATGGCGATCGCCCCGAACAACAGCCCACCCAAGGCCGGTTTGGCCCAGGTGGGCAACTTCACGTGGCGCCCCAGGCGTTCGGAAGTCTCCAGCAAGATGACATAAAGACGGGCCAGTGGGGTGATGGCGAGACCTAACCCGACGAACAGAGCAATCTCCCAGACGCTATTGATCTGGTAGGCCGGAATGGGGAAGACGGGTGCCCCCGCCAACAGGCCCGAGACCTGGACCGCCACGACACAGGCCAGGGCGACCAGGGCAAACATCTGTGCGTCGAACTGAATCAGAACGATCTCCATGACGAAGAAGGCACCGGCGATGGGGGCATGAAAGGCGGTCGCAATCGCGGCGCCAGCACCGGCTGCCACCAGGGCGTTGAGTCTCGTCGCCGGAAAGTTGAAATTCCGTCCGAGTGCGGAACCGATGCCTGCCCCCAGCAGCACAACCGGACCCTCCCGGCCGAGGGAACCACCAGCGCCCAGGGTCAGTATGGCCGCAAACGTTTTTAGAAAAGTGCTCATCGGCTTGATCATTCCGTCGCGCTTGGCCATCGCAACGATCACCAGCGGAATGGAGTGATAGCGGTCCGGTAACGGGATCAAGGTTTTTATCGCCGCCACGACAAGGCCTATGACCACAGGGAACAGAAGAAAAGATACCCAGCCGGGCAACCCGAGGTGGGCGAGACCGACCGGAATTCCCTTATAGCCAAAGTCCAAAAGCCCATCCGACACGCGCTCAAAGACCCGCACGGCGAACGCTGCTACTGCGCCTACGAGAGCGACCAGCCCGACCAAGCCAATCAGGGCGGCATCCGAGCGCCTGACCGGGGGACGCAGCGGGCGCATGGAGTCGGGCAGTCGCAAGTTCACAGATAACACCCTTTCGACAATGTGTCTGCACGTGTTCAATCTTATCCCAGTGGGCGGACCGCGTCCACACCCGGTCCCATCACGCGGAGGCCATCATGCTCCGTTCAACCACTGATAGAAGTCGTTGGACGCCTGCCCCGACTCCTCCAGAGGACAGCCAGCAGGTGGGTCACCGGCAAGCCGAATGTGAGGTCATCCACAGAACACGCCTACGGCTTGTCGAAAGCCGTAGGCGTGTTCTGTGTTTCGTTCGTCGAGTCTCGACAAGCACCCTTCAATTCAAAGGGATAAGATCCAGGAATGCGTCGCCGTCCGGCCGCTCCCCCAGCCCGAGGATGGCGGTGAGAGCGTCCGCCGAGATCAGCGTCCGGTCGCCGCGAATGACCGGTGCCCGATTCATCCCGATCAGGTTGCGCCGCAGGTACCGATAGCCGTTCTGGTTCATCTCCGCATCCGTCTGCCCGATGACGAACTGGGCCGTGCGGTCAGGCAGGGTGACCAGCACCGCCTGCTCCGACGGCCGCCACTGAACCGTGCCGCCGGCCGTCTCCACCACAGCCCGCAGCGGCACCATCAGCACACCGCCGATCACCACCGGCCCCTGGTCGAAGACGGCAGGCTTCCCACCCACTGTGACCCCGGCCGGGAGCGGCCGTTCCGGTCCCATCACCTGCAGGATGGTACCCACTTCGACCTGCCGCACCATCCGGACCGACATGCCCGTGAACTCCTGCCCACGGATGACCACGCGCTGTCCGACGAGCCGCTTGAACAGCGCCTCGTCCCCGATCAGCCCCCAGCCACCCACCTGATAGAACCCGCCCTCCAGGTCACTGAATTCCACCACGCCATCGAGATGGAGGGCGCCCGCAGCAGGCACCGTCTCCGCAGCCATCGCCGCCGCACCATAGATCAGCACGAACACCAGGGCTGCTACCCCTGCCGCCAGCTTGTACCGTTTCATCAATTTATAGCCTCCTGGCCGCCGGACTTGCCCATCCGTTGGCGACCTCTACCAATAATGACGGCACCAGACCGCCGAAGGTTTCACTCTGGCCCTGATGCATCCGTTCATCTTCCTCCCAGGTGTGCAGCCCCTGACCAGCCCCAGGGCCGCGACAGGAATCTAATGCGTGAAAGCGAATCCCTCCACGTAGGCAGATCGTGCAGGAGGGATCGTGGGTGCCGATCAATGAGAAACTTCGCGACAAAGAGACCGACAAACTCTTTGAAGCCATCCTCACGTTGAAGACCGTCGATGAGTGCTACCGCTTCTTTGAAGACCTTGCCACCATCGGCGAAATCAAGGCCCTGGCCCAACGGCTGGAGGTCGCCAAGATGCTGGATGCCGGAATGACCTACGAGGACATCGTGGCGGCGACGGGCGCCAGCACCGCGACCATCAGCCGGGTCAAGAAGTGTTTGAACTATGGGGCGGATGGGTACCGGATCGCCCTGGAACGGGTCCGCCCCTGATGAAGCTGTACGACATTACCCATCCTTTGGGCAACGGCTCGGCCCCCTGGCCGGGCGATACGGCGTTTTCCCTCAAACTGACCTGGCGGATGGCCGAGGGCGCTTCGGTCAATGTCTCGCGCCTGACCCTCAGCCCTCACAACGGCACGCATGCGGACGCGCCTTTCCACTATGACCCGAACGGCCTCACCATGGCCGAAGTCCCCCCCGACCGCTACATAGGCCCGGCACGGCTGGTCGCACTTGAAGGGCGCGCCAGCGTTTCTCTGGCAGACCTGGCCAAGCTGGACCTGAGCGGCACCACCCGGCTCCTGGTCCGCACCGGCTCCTGCCCTGACCCCATACATTTTTACCCGGACTTCACTTACTTTGAGCCCGCTGCGGTTGCCTATCTCGCGCAAAACGGCATCGGCCTTATCGGCACGGACGCCCATTCCATGGACCCCGCTGACAGCAAGGATCTGCCGGCCCACCATGCCTGCCGGGGCGCGGGTATCCTCATCCTGGAGAACCTCAATCTTGCGACTGTACCCACCGGGGATTACGAGTTGATCGCCCTCCCCTTGAAGCTGGCCGGCGCCGACGGGTCGCCGGTGCGTGCCGTGCTGAGGGAGCGGGGCTAAGGAGGCGGCCGGCCCGCGCAACCCTACTGGCCCTGCCACCGGGCGCCGCGACTCTGAAAGTACCCATTCACCGCCGCCTGATGGTCGGGCGAAAGCCACGTGCGCACGAAGCGCCGGGTCTCCAGCGCATCCGCCGCGACTTCGGGCAGGCCTTCAATCTCATAGATGAGCGCCTTCATCTCCCGGACGGCCGGTGCCGATAGCGTGGCGATATGCGCCGCCAGGACCTGTGCCGCCTGCAGGGCATGTCCATCGGGCACGACCTGGTTCACCAGACCCATGCCCAGGGCGTGAACGGCATTCAGGCTCTCACCGGTCAGCAGCAGTTCCAGCGCCCGGGCCCGCCCCACCAGTCCGGCCAGCCGCCGCCCGCCACCCCAGCCCGTGGTGACGGCCAGCTTGATCTCCCAAAACTTGAAGCGAGCGCTCTCGCCGGCGATGCGGATGTCGCAGGCCAGCGCCAGCTCGCACCCGCCGCCCACGGCGTTGCCCTCCATCGCTGCGATGACCGGACAGGGCAGGTGGCTCAGGTGGCGCAAGACCTCCTGGGCCCGCCCCGACCACGCCGCGACGGCATCACCTTCGGTCAGGGTCTTGAGCTCACGCAGGTCCCCGCCGGCCATGAAGTGGCCATCCGCCCCCGTAATGATCAGGGCGCGAACCGCCGAGTCCGCTGCCGCCTGCTGCAGGGCGTCATCGATCTCCTCGAGGGTATGACGGGCGAGTGCGTTGCGGCACTCCGGGCGGTGAACGGTAAGCACCCAGACAGGTTGCGAACGGTCAAGTTTAATGTGCTGAAACTGCATTTGTTTCGTTCCCTTCCTTATGAACACCCCGAGGCCTCTCCATGATACCAGAAGCGGCCGCCCGCTGTACCGGGCAGCCGCATCATCTTATAGACCTTCTGTGTTTGGAGCAGTCGACCCGAAGGCCTGGGTGCGAGCGGTCTCCCAGATTTGCGGACCGACGGTGGATTGGACGGCGGTGACGGCCTGACCCAATAGGTAATCGGCAGTGATCAACTGCTGTGCGAGGTTGCTGAGGGGGGTGCGCTGCTCAATCGCCGTGTTCATGACCCAACGCTCGAACAGGGGGCGGATCTGACTTTGGACCCGGGCCAGCCGGTTGACGCTGTAGGCCAGGGCAGCCAGGAGCGCCGGGGAGGCCTCGCCGCAGACGAAGCGGCGGATGGTGCCCAGGGCGGCGTCCCGATGGAAGACAGCGTCCTTGATGGACCCCACCAGGGCGTCTCTACCTGGCATCGCTGAGGCGCCCGGGGCGCTGGTGATCTCATCGACCGCCGATGCGACGAGTTGCCAGCCGGGAATGCCCTGCTCCAGGAGGCGGGCGATGGAGACCATCCGCTGGGTCCAGGCCTGCTGCGGGGTCATCTGCTGCTGGGTCGGGATACCGGTTGGGATACCGGTTGGGGGGATGTACGTGGGGTACGAGACGGGCTGGACCGGGGCGGCGGTGGGTCCGGCCTGCGTGGGCCCGGGGCCGGCCTGCGCCGGGAAGGCGGGCATGGTCCCGAACTGCGCCGGCATGAGTCCTGGCTGTTCGAGGAAGCCCGGGCTGAACTGCGGTACGGGTTTCTGCACCGTTCACCACTCCTTCGTTGCTATGCTCATGTCGGAGCTATGGTATGCAGCGCAGACCGAATCGTTCATCCCCCGGTCGGGCTTCCGTTGAGTGTCCCAGGTACATTTGCAGAGTCATCCCTTAAAATGAAAGTGGGAAGCCAGACGTAATGGTGGTCTGGGGAGGTGGGGGATCATGGAGCAGAACCCTTGGGAAATTGGCGCCCCGGCGGCCTGTTGTCGGTAGCGGCTCACGGGGCCTGGGGACAGGTACTCAAGTCGGCTGCCCAATCGCCATTCCGGGAGATGGGGCGCCTTGTCCACGTAGTGCCGGGACGATCCGCCGACTAAGCCTCCCAGAGGTTCAGGCGATCTTCCGGGCCCTTGCGGTCAGTTCCGTCAACCTCGGCTACGGTGAGAACGGCCTGCACCCGGATTTCCTACCGATTGTTGAGTGGCTGGTCACGCAACCGTGCCAGCTGACGATCACGTCTAATGGCCACACCATCCAGGTGCTGCCGGACGATCTCCTGCGCCGCTTCACCGACGTGGAGCTCTCGCTGGATTTCCCGGACGCCGACCGGCAGGATGCGTGGCGCGGGGCCGGCAACTTTGCCGCGGTGGGCACCGCCCTCCGCCGGTGCCGCAGCCTGGATGTGCCGGTCACCGTGCTGGCGGTCATGATGCGGACGAACTATCGCGACCTGGTCGACATCGGCCGGGTCGCCTTTTCTGATCGGGCACGCTTTCGGGTCAACGTCTACCAGGCGGCCTGGACGGATGCCTTCGCC
>DAHVXO010000074.1 GCA_027356675.1 Symbiobacteriaceae bacterium
GAGATTCAGTGAGGTATGAACGCTTACATGCGAGCCCACCAGGGCTCGCATGCAATGAACTGGAGATCCGTTTAAACCTGTGCCATCGCTGGAGTGCCCTGGAGCTGCTGCAGAGACCACTGGCATTCTTCAATGCAGAGGCGCATGTGGTGAGCGCCTTCGCTCAGCATCTTCTTCGCTTGCGGATTCATCTCCGCATTCGTCATGTTCCGCAGCATCGCCTCGGTCTGCTGACACTCCTGAATGCAATTCTGAATATCCTGCTGCCCTGGCAATTCGTTTCACCTCCTGGTTAAGGTTAAGGCATCTGAGCTACCTGCTCACAACCCCGGACGCACATTTCAATGTGGTGGGCCCCTGCGGTCAGCATCTCCCGTGCCGAGGAATCAGCCACACCATTGGCCGCCGTACGGAGGTTGTTGGCCGCCTGGACGCACTGCTGGATGCATTGTTGGACCTGCTGCTGATTTGGCATTGCTCTCACCTCCCCCCGCTGCTTAGTCTGTCCCATCGATCTCCGGGTGATAAGGGGCGCCAGAAGTGCACTATCGGGCTTGCGCCTTGATGATCATCACACCGTTGCTAAGCCGGTGCACATCCCCAAAGAAGATGCGGCCCAGTTCGGAGGCGATCTTTTCTAACTGGTCCTCATCACTGACGACGATCGCAGGAGTCCCCGGAGTCACGCTGTCCGGGGAGTTCGTGACAGCGAGGATAAAGGTTCCTGCCGTGCTCACCTCCCAGACTCTCCTTTCTTTCCGGCCTGGCCTTGGATCTCAGGCGACCCTGCGGCGGGCAGGTACGCAGGGCGCCTGACCGCTTCAAGGAGCGGTACCTCCCGTACGACTTCCAAGATCCGCACCTGATCTTTTTGGATCGGCACTACGAGGATCACAACCTGGTCCGTATCAAAGTTGCGGCGAGTCCAGATATACCGTTCCGTTCCGAGCACCCGGGCCAGGTCGCTCGCGATCGCCCGCCGTTGCCCGGGGTGCCCCAGTGCGATCCCTGCCTCGGGTGTTTTCGGGGTCAGGCGAATACCGTACCCCTGTTCGCTGATTCGCTCGCGGGTGGCGCGAAGGCCGACGTTGGCCACATAAACGCCGCCGACATGGATCTCCGCCCCCCTGACGTCCACGGGGGCCCGCTCGATGATTGCCACGTCTGCTAGAGTCGCATGCCCGGAGCGCTTTCGCAAAATCCACCCTGCAGAGAACCCTGCCAGGGCGCCGGCCAGAAGGCCGAGCGCGGGCTGCCTGAACAGCGTGGCAGAGCCTGTGGTGATGAAGCCGATGATCAAGGCAATGTAGTTTCGGGATTCAAATCCCTTGGCAATGGCGTCGATGTAGGCGCTGCCGCGGGGGATGAACTCGGTGGCCTCCAGGGCTTGCAAGCTCTTCTGTTCGGTTTCCCGCACCTGGCGTAATTGCTGAATCGCCAGCGCCAGGAACGTAACCGCTGTCCAGTTCTTTGCCGCAAGGGCGGGCAGGACCACCGCGCCCATAAAGGCGGCGATGAAGGCCAGGGTTGTCTGGACAAGCACCCCATTGGGCGAGGTGGGATACATGCGGTAGTTCGCTTTCATCAGCGAAAGGCGGCTGGCCGCGCCCAAAATCGTCCCCAGAGCAACATAAAGCAGGCTTTCTTTCACTCGGCAGCCTCCTGTGGTCAGGGGGATGCTTACCTGGTTACGGGCAAGCGGGCCCTTGCAGACCACTGCGTTCACAGCCCTTACTGTTTGCCTGAATAACCAACTCTATTCCCGTGGAGAACCGGCAGGTATTGTGCACCTTTAGCCGGGGAAAACCTACCCTGGGTTCCGCTGCACAAGCGCCTCAAATTCTCTGAAAAGGAGTTGTCCCCAGTGGAGCAAAGCGAGCGTACTCCATCACCACGCCCCCTGGCCAGCCGTGAGACACCAACGTTTACCACTGTGCCGTTGACGGACACGGATCTCCGACGGCTGCCGCCCCTGCGGCCCACGGAGCGGATCACGCCTACCGGGCGCGTCCGGGAGTTTCGGCTGACGGCCGAACGGGTTCGCTGGGAACTGGTGAAGGGAGTCTGGGTGGATGCCTGGGCTTTCAACGGGCAGGTGCCGGGACCCACCATTCGCGTGACCGAAGGGGATAAGGTGAGGGTCACGGTGGAGAACCGGCTGCAAGATCCCACCTCCATCCACTGGCATGGGCTGCATGTGCCCAATCCGGTGGACGGAGTGCCCCCGGTGACGGAGCATGGCATTCAGCCCGGGCAGACCCATACCTACGAATTTGTGGCAAACCACGCCGGCACGTTCATGTATCACTCTCACTCCGATGAGATCCAGCAAGTAGACAAGGGGTTGACCGGCGCGTTCATCATCGACCCGCAGGACGCCGGGGCAGAGCCTGACTACCACCATGACGTGATCATGGTGTTTAACGGGTGGATGGTCCCACCGGGAGCAGGCGCCGATCACGGCAGCATGATGGCAGGTGAAGGCGGCGCTACTTCCGGCCATGCGGGGCACGGTGGACCCGTCGGCGCAAAAGCTCCCGAGAGTTCAGCCAGCGGCCACAAGCACGAGTACAACTACTGGACCATCAACGGCAAGGCCTACCCTGATGTCCCCACCATTCAGATCCATACTGGCGACCGGGTGCGCCTCCGCATGATCAACATCAGCCAGGACGTGCACCCGATGCATCTGCACGGCCATGACTTCCGGGTGATCGCAATGGACGGCCACCCGCTGCAGCAGACCTTGATCCTGAACACGGTGAATGTGGTCCCCGGTCAGACTGTGGATGTGGACTTCATTGCCAACAACCCGGGCCGGTGGATGTTCCACTGCCACATCTTGCACCATGCTTCCAACAACATGCAGACGCCCGGCGGCCTTACCGCACTCTTTGAGTATGAGGGCGTACCAGAGAGCGTGGAACAGGTAACCCACTGATGCTCGCCAGCCCACAGGAGTAAATCGCTGTCGGAACGGGGTGCGGAGTTCCGAATGATCTGTACGTTGACCGGCCATTCCGAAGCAGGTATGCGCGGCGTCATAAGGGTCAGGTGATCATTACCAAAACAGGGACGGCTGCCCGTGCGGTGCAGACCATCCCCATCACCTGGATGCAAGTCAGGTACCCTAGCAGCAGCCCCGGTGCGGTCGTGCTGCCACCGTCTGTGGACTCTCCGCAACCTGGTACCCAGCACCACTCACGGCCCCAACGAGGTCCCGGTGGCTGACCTGGCCCTCCTCGTATGCGACATGGGCAGTACCGGCCGACAGGTCTACCGACACATCCTTCACCCCCGGCAGTGTCCGGAGCGATTTGGCGACTTGCTCCTGGCAGTGGCCGCAGGTCATCCCCTTGACATGGAGAGTGGTTTCCGTCATCACGTCGCCCTCCTCTCTGGATGCTTGTTGCCTGACACACCCGGTCTGGACTAAGGCCGGCTTTTATAGTCTTCCCTTGCAGGTTGACTTTGTTGCTGCCACGATCATGCAGCAGGGCAAGCTGTGCCCTGATGGTTTTGCGCCGTCGCATAGCCGAAGGGGAAATCACCGAAGCTGAGTACCAGCAGCGACTTGCCATATTGCGACGCTGAGGGAGGCCGGCTACGCTGGCCCCTGCAGCATTTAGCGGTTAACGACCTGAACTACACGGGCAGCTTTGCCCGTGTATTCCGGCATGTGTGCCACGAGGGGAACCACCACGTCGCCCGGTCGGAATCTTGGTGACCCGCCTCCCGGGACATGCCCGGAGAGTGCCATTCGCAGCCAGTGGGCGTGCCGGATTTCGTCCTGGCGGATGCGGTGCCAGAGACGTTGCAACGCTGGGTTTTGTGAAGCTGTGATGTGCTGCGCATATCGCTGAACTGCCTCTAATTCGCCTTGAAACCGCTGCTGAAAGAACGCGAGCAAGGGCGCTGGTATGCTGTGTAGGCAAACCGGCGCCCTATTTATTGGTGCTATTCCGAGCGGCATCAGGCTAGCTCGACGACTTTTCGAGGGGCCGAAATGCCTCTACCTCGTTAGG
>DAHVXO010000081.1 GCA_027356675.1 Symbiobacteriaceae bacterium
ATGGCGGCCCGCAACCTGTCCCAGGAGAATTATCATGCGCTGTACGTCACATCGGGTCCACCGGTGGCGTCGGGGGCCGGAGAGGAGGACCTCGCGTCATGAAGCTGTTGGAGCGCCTGAGGGGCACCAACCGAAAGGAACAGCCGGAAGTGGCATCCTCGCCAGGGGTGCCAACGGCTGAGCAGTCGGTTCAGGCCCTGGAAGATGGGATACCAAGCCTACATGACTTGATTGCCCCCGGGGGGTTTGACCGCAGCCACCCCGATGTGATGAAGGTTGGACCCTTCTTCGTCAAATCCATGACCGTCACCGGCCTGCCATCGGAGATCGGTGTGGGGTGGCTAACACCGTTCCTCAGCCACGAGGGACACCTGGATCTGTCGATTCACATTGCTCCCTTTGACGATAGGGCGGCCCTGGGGAGCCTTACGCTGCTGATCACCAAACTTCGTGCGAAGCTCAGGTTTAAGGGACACCTTCAGGGTATCAGTGATGACCTTGCCCGAGCGATCCAGGATGCAGAACGGATCAGAGACCTGGTGGCGAGCAACAAGAGCCGGCTGTTCCGGATGACTGCCGTTGCCAGTTTGTACGACCGCGACGAGCAGAGACTGAGGGACGCGGCTACGCTGATCGACGGGCGCCTTGCTGGGCGCCGAATCTATGGGAAGTTCCTGGAGGCCCGCCAGGATGAGGCCTATCAGTCCGTGCTCCCCTTTGGCGTGAACTACGTGAACGACGTCTACCGGACGCTGGACACCTATGGCCTGGGGACCGTACTGCCCTTCACGGACAGTGACCTGGTGCACCGTGGCGGATACCAGTTTGCCATCAACATGCGAACGGGGTCTCCCATCATCTACAACCCTTACGACAAGGGCTTGCCCAACCACAATATCATCTGCTACGCCGGCAGCGGCGCGGGCAAGTCGGCGACCGTCAAGACGATGATCGGCCGGGCCATCTTTACCGGCGAGCGCACCGCCGTACTTGATCCGGAGGGCGAGTATGGGTACGCAGCGGAGGTCCTGGGCGGCGTACGGATCCCTCTCGGGCCCGGAAGCATTTACAAGCTCAACCCATTCGATGTCATTCCCGAGACCGATCCTGACACCGGAGCGGTCAGTGTCAAGCTAACAGACAAGGTGCTGGCATTGCTCGACCTCGTTGGAACCATGGTCGGTGGAATGTCGGCGGAAGAACAGGCTGTGGTGGAAGTCTCGCTGCGCCAGGTCTACAAGGACTATGGCATTACGGCAGATCCAGAAAGCCTTTATGAGCGAGGCCCTTCCATGCCTGATCCTGATCGGCCGGGTCTGTTCAAATTCGGCAGGCAGCCACGCAAGATGCCGCAGCTCTCCAACCTGGTAGAAGTTCTCAGAACCCATGAGGGCGCCCGGCGCGTCGTTGCGTCGCTCGGTCCTTACTACGGGGAGGGTGTTCTCAGTTTCTTTGACTGCCAAAGCACCGTCACGGTTGACAACCAGTGGCTGACGGTTTTTGACCTCAGCCTGCTCGACGAACGGTTGGGCAAACCGGTGGCGCTGCAAGTTGCCTTGACCTGGCTTTGGGAGAGCTTCGTGAAGAAGAACCCGACACAGAAGAAACGCGTAGTGGTTGACGAGGCGTGGCTCATGGCCGATTTTGAACCGGCGATGCGGTTTTTGGAAAACTGCGTACGCCGGGCCCGCAAGCGGTCTGCCGGCTTGACCGTCATTTCCCAGGATTTTCGCAAATTCAGCCAGCACCCACGCGGACCTGCCATTCACAGCAACAGCGGCACGCTCATCCTCCTGCGTTGTGAAGAGGTCGACCTGCCCCAGATCCAGGAGACCTTTCATTTGAGCGACGGCGAACGGAACTTCATCGGCACCTGCGGCAAAGGCAGCGGGGTTCTGCGGGTCAAGGGCCGGCCATTCGCATTTCAGGTGGTACACACCGATAGCGAGAAGTCCTGGGTCTACACCACGCCAATCAAGGCGGAGGCGTAGTCTTCGGGCGTCAGTCGATAGGTGACTCGCGGTTTGAAACGACTGTGAAGAGAGCGGGTGAAGTTCTTGAGTGACTTTCTAACAGTTAGAAAGGCGGCGCCCCTCCTGCTTGCATTCGGTGTGGTGGCCGTGGCAATGTCCGTCATGGTTTATACCTGGATGAACCTGCCCATGCACGCACCACCTGCGAAACCCATTCAGGGTGAAGAGGTTGCCGACAAGGGAAAAGTGTCTGGGCCTACGCCACCAGACGCAGCACAGGCCCAAACCCAGTCCGGCTCTGACGAGGAGTCCATCCGGCCATCAGCCGTGCAGGTCAATCGCATTCCACCCGTTCCCTTCCACGAGTCAACTTCGGGTAAGGTTCTCGTGAAGGCGTTTGCCCTCCTGGCGCAAGGAAGCCAGGAGGGGGGGCGCTGGCGAGCTCCAGCCACTTTGTGGGACGTGATGGAGCGAGAGCTGCCTTCTCGGGACCTGCCGCCGGGACTGGACGGCTTTCAAACAGCAGTGCTGCGTCAGGGTCCATTCACGGTGATGGGCCGGCCGTTGGCTGGACCAGTTCTGGGAGAACCGCGGGTAGAACGTGGGCGAACGGTTGACAGCCGCGTTGTCTACCTCCTCCTGAAACAAGGGGAAACGTGGTGGCAGATCAAGGTCCGGGCGGACTTTCTGACCCTGGGTGACGGCCGCACCCTCATCTCACAGGCTACGCTGGCTGTGATGGAGTCCAACCGGTTGGATCCGGGAATATTGCCGCAGTACACCAAGGCCCATGGTGTGTAAACAGAACAGTGAAGGAGAGAGGAGGGGAGGGCCGTTGTGGAAACCGAAGCGCAGGTGGCCACGATGGGCTACCGTAATCATAATGACGGTAGTGCTCCTCATTGCGGTGATCCCGGGCGTTGCCCTGGCTAACAGTTCCCCCCCGTCAGACGGGATCATAGGGACGCTCCTCGAAGGGCTGGTCGGCGGCGTCCGCTGGATTTTTGAGCAGTTTGGGCTCGTTCCTATCGGAGAGCTGGTCTTTGGGATCAAGGCGGACGGAACTCGCGCTGATCTCTTGTTGGGCACCTTCCGGCAGAATGAATGGGATGCGGTGCTCGCCCTCTGGGTTGGGTTTGAGGCCTTGGTATTCGGGGTGCTCATCGTAATCGGCGCAGGGGCGGCCGGATTGAAGCTTGCCAGATCCGGGGCTGACGATCGCAAGCGGGCTGAGGCCCTACAGACGCTCCAAAACCTTGGGATTTCAGCGCTCTTGATTGCGATGAGTGGCCCGATCATCTACCTGCTATTCGAAGCCAACGACCTGTTCATTCAGGTGATGGGCGCGTGGTCACCCGGGCACAACTTTTCGGACATGTGGAACGGCACGGGTGTGGCCTCGGCCATCGGACGGGCTCTGGTGAATGTCTTCGGGTTGATCACCGAGGTTGCCCTGAACTTCACCTACATGATGCGGAAGTTCGCCCTGCTGGTGCTGGTGGCGATCAGCCCGCTTGCGTTCTATTTGTTCACGTTTGAGTCGACTCGTAGTGTGACAAAGCTGTGGTTCCAGGAGATCATCTCCAACATCATGATCCAGACGGTTCATAGCATCTTGATCGCTCTGTTCTTCTGGGCCTACGGTTCAACCGATGCAACGAACTCGACGTGGAGTGCGTTCTGCTTCCTGCTGGTCCTTCAGCCGACGACGAATCTGATCAGGTCAGTCTTGTCGGGAGGCCGGCAGTCAAACTTCACGGGCATGGGCCTTGCCGCGGCAGCGGTAGGCTTCACCTCGATGGTCGGAGCGGCGAATGCCGTCGGGACCGCCGGTACCGCACTGTCGACCATCATGAGGGGCGGTGGCGCAGTCGGCTCGTTGGGATCCCGGGTCATGGGCCAGGTTGCGAGCGGCAACATCTCCCCGGAGGCCATGGGGGCGCTGGGCGGCATGTCCACAGCCATGGGCATGGCCAACGTCATGCCACCAGCTGGAGTAGCTGCTGGAATCGCAGCGGCCGGGGCTACCCCTGTCCCCAACAAGGGGGCTGTGGCAGCCGCCTACGGCCAGTCACCGGACGCGGCCCTCTCCCGTATCCAGCAGGTGACCGAAAGGGCTCGGGACGTAGGCGGAAAGGTTGGCGCAGGTCTGGGCGCCCTGGCGGGGGCCGGTCTCGCGATCGCCACGGGCGACGGCGCCTTTATTCATGCCGGTGCGGCTGTAGGTGGGAAGGTGGGCCGTAACGTGGGTGGTGTCGCGGGTGGCACCACCACTCTCGGAGCAGGGGTTGCGCTCAAGGGTGGCAAGGATATCTTTGATGGTGCAAAGGCGGGCGGCGTAAGCGCCGGCGGTGTAGGTGCTGTTCAAGGCGGGGCCAAGGCTGCCAGTGAAACCCTCAAGAGTTTGATGGGAGGCAACGATCCCAATCTCAACGACGTTGAGCGCCGCGAAGCAGTCAAGTTCAACCTGGCAACAACCATCGGCCATATGGCGGCTGGTGGCGCCGGCACCCGGGTCGCCTCCGCAGTAGCGAACTGGACCAGCAGTCGAAACCGCGCCCGTGCGGGGGTACCGCAGATGGGCCGGGCGCTGGAAACCCACTCGTTTTCTGACGGTGATGTGGTTGAGTTCCGCGGGCTCCCGAATCGCACTGAGGTGTCTCTGAACGGCCAGCACATCGACATAGCACCCATCTCTAACCCCGAGGCTACCTGGGAGAAGCCTGTGGTCGAGCAGTTTCGCTTCGGTCCGCTTGAGAGCGGGGGGGTAGGTTGGCAAAAGGTCGAGCCTGGGATGGCACCGCCAGGAGCGCAGAACGTCCCCCCACCCCCGCCGGCGCCGCCCAGGCCCAGCTGGGAGCGGACAGGCAAAGCCCGCGGCAGGGTGAGGTGATCCTCCCGTGGAACAGTCGAATATTGCGCAAAACCTACTGCAGCAAGGTTTAAGGCTACTTGCCAGGCGGTTATGGAAATGGCTTGTGGCCACATTGGGCCCGTGGCTCCTGATAGCCGTCATAGTCATAGCGAGTATCGGGTGGCTCCTCAGCAGCGTCTACCGTGGCAACACCGATGACCCCTTGATGAAAGCCGCCTTTCCTGATGGGTGGCTCGATCGGGCTCAGGAGGCAGTCGATGCCGGTGTGGATCCGG
>DAHVXO010000083.1 GCA_027356675.1 Symbiobacteriaceae bacterium
CCGTGGCCGTTGCCATTGGTAACGCTCACGGACTGTACAAGGGTGAACCGAAGCTTGACATCCGGCGGATGGGCATCATCTACCAGAAGGTCAAGCAGGCAGCGCCCGAAGTGAACCTGGTGCTCCATGGCGGTTCCGGCACGCCGGATCACATGATTCGGGACGCCATCGCCGTTGGGGTCAGCAAGATCAACATCGGCACCGAGTTGAAGCTCGCCTTTGTGCAGGGTGTCAAGGACCTGCTTGAGCGGAAGCCCGGGGTCGACGACCCCCGCCATCTGATCGGGCCCGCACGGGACGCGGTCAAGGCAGTTACGAAGGAAAAAATGCGGCTTTTCGGGTCCAGCGGCCGGGCCTAGCCGGAGACAGCGTAAGCGCTATCGAGGGGAGATTTCATGGCAGAGACCAAGTTGACGTTCCGGGACCTGGGGCTCTCGGAGAAAGTGCTCAAGGCACTGGATGACATGGGGTTCGAAGAGCCGTCGCCGATCCAAGAGCAGACGATTCCGGTCGTGCTCGAGGGCAAAGATGTGATCGGCCAGGCTCAGACCGGCACCGGTAAGACGGCGGCGTTTGGTGCGCCAATCGTTGAACGGTGGGATGTGAAGCAGCGGACCGTGCAGGCGCTGATCCTGACGCCGACCCGGGAGCTGGCCATCCAGGTGGCCGAGGAGATCACGAAGATCGGCAAGTACACGCGGCTCAAGACCACAGCCATCTACGGCGGTCAGTCCATCGACCGCCAGATCCGGGCGCTGCGGTTCGGCGTCGACGTGGTCGTGGGCACGCCCGGCCGCATCATGGATCACATGCGGCGCGGCACGCTCATGCTCGGTCAGGTTCGGACCCTCGTTCTGGATGAAGCGGACGAGATGCTGGATATGGGATTCATCGAGGATATCGAGTTCATCTTGAAGGAGACGCCGGCTGACCGGCAGACGCTGCTCTTCTCGGCGACGATGCCCGACGAGATCCGGCGGCTGGCCAACCGGTACATGAAGACACCTGAGTACATCTCGGTGTCGCCGGCTCAGTTGACGGTGCCCTTGACCGAGCAGTTCTTCTACGAGGTCCGGCCGGCGTTCAAGCTGGATGCGCTCTGCCGGGTGCTGGACATGGAAAACGTCGAACGGGGTATCTGTTTCTGCCGGACCAAGAAGGGCGTCGATGAGACGGTGGAAGGCCTGCAGGCCCGGGGCTACCTGGCCGAGGGCATTCACGGCGACATGAACCAGGCTCAGCGGAGCCGGGTTATGACCAAGTTCAAGGAAGGCAATGTCGAACTGCTGGTCGCCACGGATGTGGCGGCACGGGGTCTGGACATTCAGGACGTCACCCACGTTTTCAACTACGACATCCCGCAGGATGCTGAGAGCTACGTGCACCGCATCGGGCGGACGGGGCGGGCCGGTAAGACCGGCACGGCTGTCACGTTCATCTCTGCTCGGGAGTTCAGCCAGTTGCGGGTGATTGAGCGGGTCACCAAAACCCGGATCAGTCGGCGGCCGTTGCCCTCGCTCATGGATGTGGCTGAAAAGCAGCGGGAGCAGCTCAAAGAGCGCCTGCTGAAGGTGATGGACGATGGTCAGCTGGCTTTCTACAAGGAGCTGGCGGGCGAACTGTTGGATGAGTATGATCCGGAGGTCGTGTTGGCGGCTGCCCTGAAGATGGTGGCGGGCGAGGAGAAATCCGCGACCCCCAACGTCACGCCGGCGAACATGGAGTTCGGCGACACGGGGGCAGAGGCGGGCATGGTCCGGCTGTTCATCAACGTCGGGCGCCAGCAGTTGATCCAACCGGCCGACATCGTCCGGTCGATTGCCAGCCAGGCGGGCATCCCGGGAAACGCCATCGGTCTGATCAACATCTACGATCGGTTCACGTTTGTCGAGGTCCCCAAGGAGGTCGCGTCTCAGGTCATCCAGGCGATGCAGGAGTCGACGATCAAGGGGCGGGTAGTCAGCATTGAACCGGCCAAGCGGCGGTAGGTTTCTTACCGTACACTGCAATGAGGCGGCATTCCCTATGGGGAGTGCCGCCTCGATGCGTTCAGCGTGGTTCGTTGGGTGGGGCGAGGTCTGTGTGGATTCGACCGTGGGCCGAGAGAATCCGCCGCAGCGCTGTGATCAGGTCGCTGATCTCCCGGGTGCTGCGCTGAAGCTCGGCGTCGGCGTGCACCTGGGCGAATCGGAGGTCCTGTAGGTGCTCTGCGTGCCGCAGGTCCATTTGGGCCAGTTCTTCGGCGAGGACGCGCCGTGCTGCTTCGGACTGCGCCCGTTCGCGCAGATAGGCGTCCTGCAAGAGGTCCACGGCCTGCTTCAGCATATCGGCACGGCGCTGGAGCCGTTCGATCTCCAGTGCCAGCTTTGACTGCTGGTCCCGCTCCCGTTGGACCTGCGATTGGGCCGCCCGAATCTGGGCTTGCAGTTCAGCCGTGCGCTCCGCAATGAGCGCTTCGGCGACGTCGGGCCGTACACCCCAGAGCGCCCGGCCCAGGTTTCGCCTTACCGTCATGGGCCGATCTGGCAAGTGCTGGCGCGGGTGGCGGTAAGCGCTCTTAGACATGTTTGGTCTCCTCCAAGAGCAGTGGGTCCGGTTGGCAAGGTTCAGACTCGGGGAGCGTAGCGACCGAAATGAGTTCGGTGAGATTGCGCAGCAGGTGCTCGTAAGTGCTGTGGTTTCGCAGAGCGCATCGTTGCAGTGTGGCCAGAGACAGTTCCTGCACGGCCAGTTCCTCGGTATGCTTGGCCGAGCGCTCCTGGCGAGATGCCTCTGCGTTCTTGCGGTCGGCGGTCAGTTGGGTGAGCAGGCGGGCCTCCTCGGATTCCAGCCGGTCCGTCTCCCCGTGAAGCGAATCTCGGCGTTGCTCAAGCTCAGCCGTGTACAACTGGAGCTTCGCCAGGTCCTGGCGCAGGGTGGCGAGTTTCCGCTCGCGATCCTGGGTCAGGCGGTCGAGCACACGGGCCAGTTCCGCTGCGTTGATTCCGAAAAGCCTGCGTGGCAAGAGCACGGAACATCCCTCCCGCTTCGCAGTATCGCATCAGTGACAGTATAGGAAAAAAGTGAACGTTATACAATATGATTAATAGAGGGATGACCACGATTTATCCGTCAAATGCCGAACCGACTGCGACCACTCCAATCGGCGAACCTGTTTCGGACGCAGTCGCCTTCGGGCAGAATCGATAGAAATTGCCAGCCGCCTGCGGCCCGATGTCATGCAAAAACCGATCGATTCTCCGCCCACCCCCCAGAAAACCAGGTTTTTGGTCCCGATTCTTGCCTCCAAGCCCTCGCAGAGCCCCCATTTCCCATTCTTTTGGCCCAAACCGATCGTTTTTTCAAGTTCAACCCCGACTTTGGCCGTGCCAAAACCGCGCGTTTCTGGTTGGGCTGGACAGCCGACCCCGGAGCAACTGCAGTCCGACCTTGTGCAGCTGCTCGGAGCCGGGGTCGCAACGCGGTACCTGCACCACTACCTGGCCTGGTATCGCCTTCCGGTCCGGACCGCCCGGCAATGGCTGGTCGAAACCAACACCGTGCGGTCGCGGTGGGTGGGGTGAGCGGACCGATGGGTAGCCAGAGCCGGACAAGCGAACAAATGTTCTACACTTCGGCCGAGAACAGAAGGAATGGCCTTGGTTCCTGTCGAAGTCTCGAATCGGAGACGGAATTTGCTGGTGCGGTGAGGAAACTGAGTCGCAGGTGCGACTACAGAATTGCATGGCGTTCCGTGTTCGGGGGGTTGCCGAACAGGAGACCCTCCGTTATACTGAGAGCGAAGGCGAAATGGGAAAAAATGCCATACCGTCTTTCGGATTTACGAGTGCATGAGGGAGGCTGCGGGAGAATGGCGTTGGAGGCCAGCAAGCAGAAGGCCATCGACATGGCCCTGGCTCAGATCGAGAAGCAGTTCGGCAAGGGTTCCATCATGAAGCTGGGCGAGCAGGCCGCCAGGCTGAGCGTTGAGGTCATCCCCACCGGGTCCGTGGCGCTGGACGTGGCCCTGGGCGTCGGCGGTCTGCCCCGCGGGCGGGTGATCGAGATCTACGGCCCCGAGTCGTCGGGCAAGACGACAGTCAGCCTGCATGTCATCGCTGAAGCACAGAGGCTGGGCGGTATCGCCGCCTTCATCGATGTTGAGCATGCCCTTGACCCGCAGTACAGTCGGGCCCTGGGGGTCGATATCGACAATATGCTGATCAGCCAGCCGGATACGGGCGAGCAGGCCCTCGAAATTACGGAAACCCTCATCCGGTCCAACGTGGTCGACGTGATCGTCGTGGACTCCGTGGCGGCACTGGTGCCCCGGGCGGAGATTGAGGGCGAAATGGGTGACGCCTTCGTGGGCCTGCAGGCCCGGCTGATGTCCCAGGCGCTCCGCAAGCTGACGGGCGCGATTTCCAAGTCGAAGTGCGTCTGTATCTTCGTCAACCAGATTCGCGAAAAGGTCGGGGTCATGTTCGGGAATCCCGAAACCACACCCGGTGGTCGTGCGCTCAAGTTCTACGCGACGATTCGTCTTGAGGTGCGCAAGACCGAGGCGCTCAAGACCGGCACCGAAGTCGTAGGTTCGCGCACCAAAGTCAAGGTGGTCAAGAACAAGGTGGCGCCGCCCTTCCGGGTGGCCGAGTTCGACATCCTCTACGGTGTGGGCATTTCCAAGGAGGGCAGCCTGATCGACATCGGCACGGAACTGAACCCGCCGATCATCCAGAAGAGCGGGGCCTGGTTCTCCTATGGCGATCAGCGCATTGGCCAGGGTAAGGAGAACGCGCGCGATTGGCTCAAGTCCCACCCCGACGTGGCGCTTGAGGTCGAACGCAAGATCAAGGAACGGCTGATGTCGGGTGGCATCCGCACCAAGGTTGCCTCTACCAGTGACGATGCCGCCGAGGAGTAACAGAGCGCGGGCCAATGGACCCGGTCCCCGTCGCCAGACCCGTCCGGAACTGGATCTGGTAGCTCTGGCACAGATCGCCGGCCGGATTACGGGACTGACACCGCTCCTGCGGGATCCCGACCGCAGGGCGGTGGAGGTGGATGGAGCGTTTGCCGTCTCCCTGCACGTGGAGACAGTGGTCCTCGCCGGACTCAAGGTCGGGCGCGCAGTCGAGGGACCTGTGCTGGTGCAGGCTGTTGTGCGGGACTTGGAGAAGCGGGCGTGGGACGCGGCGCTGGGTCTGTTGGCGGCCCGGGGCCGGAGCCGCCACGAGGTGGAGCGGGCGTTGGCCCGCACATACCCCGGTGAGACGGTGGAGCGCGTGCTGGAGCGCCTGACTGGCGGTGGTTGGCTGGACGACGCCGACTATGCCCGGCGCTATGTCGAGAGCCACCGCGACTTGGGCGAGCGGCGCCTGGTGCAGGACCTGGCACGCCGGGGGGTTGCGCGTGAGACCGCACTTGCGGCGGTGCGGGAGACCCTGGGCGATGTCGACGCCGTGGCCGGCGCCCGAGAGGCGGCCGCACATCGCCTGCAGCACATGAGGGATGTGGATCGGCAGACGGCGCACCGTCGTCTTGCGGGGTTCCTATCCCGGCGCGGCTACAGTTTCGAGACCATTGCGGCGGCCTTGGGGCCGCTGCTCAAGGACCTGCCGCCTGCACCGCACCCCCGCCGGGCAGGTCTGTGGCGGCCTGGTGCCGAGGAGGATGGAACCCGGTGAGGCTGCTCTACGTGACGGATACGCACATCAGAGGCACCAGCCCGCGGAGCCGGCTGGACGACTTCCCGCGGACCCTGCTGGGGAAGTTGCGGGAGGTCGTGGCTTTGGCGCGCCAATCCGGCGTGTCCGCGATCCTGCATGGGGGCGACCTGTTTGACCGTCCGGACGTGGCCCCGGCGGTGGCACGCGAGTTTTTGGGTGTCCTGCGGGAATCGCCGTGCCCCATCTACGGAATCGCTGGTAATCACGATATGTTCGGCTTCAACCCCGAAACCGTCAACCGGGCCATGCTGGGCCTTTTTGACGGCTTCGGGCTTTTTCGCCTGCTCCGACCCGGCGACTGCGCCTGGATCGAGGCCGGGGGGCTGCGGGTCCAGGTGACCGGCCAGGAGTTTCACAGCGAGATTGACCGGCGGGACCCGGTACTGGACTACTGCGTCCTGCCGGCGGACAGCGGCGGTTCCAAGCACCTGCGGCGGCCTGGTGCGCACTTCGCCATTCACCTCACGCATGGGATGCTGCTGGATCGACCGTTCATGGCGGGAGTGGCCCATACCGTCCTCGGCGGCATATTGGACCGGACCGAGGCGGACATCACGTTTGGCGGGCACTATCACCCCGGCTGGTCTCGGGTCATCACGGCCCAGGGACACTGGTTCGTGAACCCCGGTTCCCTCGCCCGACTGGGTAACCAGGCCGCGGACTACGAGCGCCCGGTACAGGTAGCACTGGTGGAGTTGGCCGCCGGCCGGGATGTTCGGGTGGAACTGGTGCCCCTGAGCACGGCGAGGCCCGGGGCGGAGGTCCTGGACCGCTCCCAGGCGGTAGTCCAGTGGGAACGGGAGCGGGCCTTGGCGGATTTCATCCAGGGCATCGGCGACATGAGCCAGTTCGAAGTCCTGGCGGTCCAGGCGATTATGGAGCGAGTCGCTGCGACTGGCGGCGTGTCCGACCAGGTGCGGGTAGAGGCTTTGCGGCGGCTGGGGAAGGCCCAGGAGTCGCTGGGCACGGAGGAGGATGAGCAGCCTTGAGGCACATCGCCCGGGTGCTGATCGAGAATTTCCAGTCTCATAGCCGCTCCGAACTTGTGTTTGGACCCGGTCTGAATGTCATCGTCGGTCCATCGGACAACGGGAAGTCAGCCGTGCTGCGGGCGATTCGCTGGGTGCTCTACAACGAGCCGCGTGGCACTGAGTTTGTGCGCAGCGGTGCTCGGGAGTGTCGCGCGACCCTCACCATGAGCGATGGCGCCGTCGTCGTGCGCGAAGTCCTCCTGGCGAAGTCCGGGACGCCCGCTCGTAACCGGTATATCATCACGGCGCCCGGCGGGGAGCCGCAGACCTTCGAAGGCTTCGGCACCGCGGTGCCGCCCGAGGTGACGCGGCTCCACGGGATGCCAGAAGTGCTCCTGGACACGGACAAGCGGGTCGCTCTCACGTTTGGGTCGCAGCTGGAGGGCCCTTTCCTGATGGCGGAGACCGGATCCATGCGGGCACGGGCCATCGGCCGGCTGCTGGGGGTCCATGTTGTGGATGCGGCCATCCGGGAGACCCAGCGGGACCTGCGCACCTTGCGGGGGGAGACCGGGCGGCTTGAACGTGAGGCTCAGCGCCTGGAGGCCGAACTGGCTCCCTTCGCCGACACTGCGGCGGTCGAAGGGGCACTGGAACGGGCGCAAGGCATCATCAGCCAGGCCGAGATGCTCACTGGTCGCAAGGCACGGCTCAGTCACGTGGCGAATGAACTGGAGCGGGTGGCCGTCGACGCAGACCGGCTTCGCACCAATATCGCGTCATTGGAGCGGGTACCCCAGGCTGCGGCGCACCTGGACGCCGCCCTGGCCCGGCTGGATCGGCTGGTGCAGTTGCGTGCGAAACTTACACGCCTGCAGGATCTGGAGGAGCGCACGGCAAAGGATGCTGAGGCGCTGCAAGCGGCCGCAATGACCCTATCCCGGCATCTTGCCGAGTATGAAGCGGAGTTGCGCCTTCTGAACCGGTGCCCGACCTGCGGGCAACCCATGGGTTCAGATGTCATCCTTCGCATGGTGGCCGAGGCAGCCGGGGCGACCGGAGGAGGGCATGCCCACTGATGCTACAATTACTGACGCACATGAATGGGAGGCGTTGGCGCTATGCCGCCTGACCATGAGCAGCGGGTATCGGAGTTGCGAGATCGCATTGAGAAGGCCCGTCAGCTCAAGTACAAGTATGAGGCGCGGCTCGATGAACTGAATCGCCAGCGGGAGCGTCTGTTCCTGGAACTTGCCGAGCTGCAGGTACGGCCCGAAGACCTGGCGGGGGAGATCGAGCGGCTCCAGCAGGAGTCGGACGCGCTGCTGCAAGAAGCGGCCGCACTGCTACCAGCCGACCTGGTCAAGGGATGAACACCC
>DAHVXO010000099.1 GCA_027356675.1 Symbiobacteriaceae bacterium
GCGCGGTCCCGCCACTGTTAACGAGAGCACTCTTGGAAAACCACTGTCCGAGTCCGGACGGGAAGGTGGAGAGCGCGATGACCGGAAGCCAGGAGACCTGCCTGTACGCCTGCGTGTGAACAACCTCCGGGAGAGAGGGATGCACACCAATGGTGGCAGCAATGTCTTTTGGCTATTTTATTTAGCCTTGCAGCCGAAATTGGCGCATACCCGACCTACCGGAAGGAGGTCGGGTTTTTGTATGCCTTACATTCTACGCGTCGTCGGTGAGCGCTGCATCGCCTGTGGATTGTGCGAGCGGGTGGCTCCCCACCTGTTCACCATCACCGATGACCGAATGGCAGCTCCCAATGTGCCCCTGGTGGCTGAAGAGGAGTGCGATGCTGCCTTCGAGACCGCCGCGGCTTGCCCGGTGGAAGCCATCGAGGTGGTACCGTATGCACGCCGGCCACACGGCGGTTGACTTTATTTGCATTCGCCGGGAAAGCGCTGAGAATCGGTTTCCCGGAGGGGGTGAGTTTGTGCAAGACCAGGTTGCAGCAGGCCCTGCCGTTTCCGTGGCCGTACCGACCGCGCTGGTCGGGTACATAGCCAAGCAAGCGTTCCTATGGCTGACCATTCCGCTTGTTCTCTATCTTGTTTACGTGTCTCAAATTCCCATTATCCACGATACGCTCCATTCCGCCCGCCATGCCGCGGGGTTTGTGAAGTGCCACTAAGCTGACGCTGAGCCTTTCCCGGCGAGCCTTGTTTACGGCTGATCTTGAGGAGGAACATTCGTGCGCAAGGCGCTGCTTATAGTCTTGTTGCTCTTTCTGATCCCAGGCACTGCCTTTGGAGGCGCTGTCCGACAGACGGTTCCCACAGAGCTTAACCACTTTGCGTTTGATCTGCACACCGGCGCAAGTGGTATCGCCCGTGTCGTGAAAACCGACATCAAGCATCCGGGCTTCTTTTATGCCTACTACCTGCGCCCAGGCGAGATCTATCAGGCCCCATTTCAAGCGTCGAGCGGGCGCTTTGAACTGGACTTTGCCTTCTGGGACCCGGGGAGCTATGAGGTGCGCCTCGAGGTTCCCGGGCAGCCGGCTCAAGTACAGACCGTCCAGGTGGGTTGGTCCGGGGCGCAGTATGCCCGCACGATCGGAATCTTGACCGGCCTGCTGGCTTTCGGGCTCCTGGTCGGCTATGTCAGCTACACACTGCCCAGGCCCTCGGCAGCGGTCACGATCCTGGTGCTTCTGTTCGCTTTGGCCCCGCGTGCATGGGGCAGCGGGAAGAATGACGCGGCAAGGATCGCGGGAGAACCCCGCGCATACGGAACGGCCACGCTCGCCTTCGACCTTCCGGACAAGCCCCACGACGTGGAACTGGTCTTCCGGCACGCTGAGGATGATCTCGACCTGGTGCGCAGCAAGTTTCGGGTGGCAGGTCCGGTCCAGTTCTCCTACCTGTTCCCGGAGGGTGCACCGTACCAAACGAAGATCACGGCCGCCCCGGTGGGCGGTGGCACCCCCGTCGAACGTGAGCACCTTCTCGAAGTCGCAGCCGCCCAACCGACGAATTGGGAACGCTGGCGCGGGTGGCTGTTGGGAACCGTCTTCTTCTTGGCCGGCGGCGCTTGCGGACTCTGGCTCGGCAAGCAGAGTCGGCGGGGCGCTCTGGCTGGGACTTAGGGAGGTGGCGCAGATCGAGATGCCCCGGCTCGTCATCGCAGCCATTCAGAGCGGTGCCGGCAAGACCACCGTCGCGACCGGTCTGATGGCAGCCCTCTCCCGCAACGGGATGAGGGTACAGCCCTACAAAGTGGGCCCCGACTACATCGACCCGACCTACCACACGGCGGCCACAGGACGGATCTCGCGCAATCTGGACGGCTGGATGTGTAAGCCGAACCTGATTCGTCATCTCGTTGCACGGTCGGCTGCGGGAGCGGACATTGCCCTGATCGAAGGGGTGATGGGGCTCTTCGACGGCGCCGGCGCCAGGTCCGAGGAAGGTTCTACAGCGCAGATGGCCAAGTGGCTGGGGGCTCCGGTTCTACTGGTCGTCGATGCCAAAGGCATGGCTCGGAGCGTCGGCGCTCTGCTACAGGGATTTACCCAGTTCGACCCGGCGCTCAGGATCGCCGGCGTCATCTTTAACAATGTCGGGTCCGAGAGCCATTATCGATTACTCTGCGAGGCCGTCCAGAGCTATGCCCAATCCGTCACCCCGGTCGGTTACCTGCCCAAACAAGGAGCGATCCGGGCACCGGAGCGACACCTCGGGCTCGTGCCCAGCTACGAGCAGCCCCAGGTCGCGGCCTACCTGGACAGCCTGGCCACCCTGATCGCCCAGACGGTCGATATCGCTGCGGTCATTGAGTTGGCCCGTCGGCACCATCAGCCCCTCGAGGCCCCCGACCTGGCGCCTGGACTTGGCACGCAGGCATCGGCAGGGGCGGGGGTGCGCATCGGGATCGCACGTGATGCCGCCTTTCACTTCTACTATGAGGACGGCCTGGACGTGTTACGAAATCTGGGGGCGGAGTTGGTGGAGTTCAGTCCGCTCCGGGACCGGGAACTGCCGCCCAACCTTGGTGCCCTTTACTTCGGTGGTGGCTTTCCCGAGGTGTACCGCAAGGATCTCGCCGAGAACGAGGGCATTCGCCGGGCCATTCGACAGGCGATTGGTCTCGGGCTCCCCGTCTACGCCGAATGCGGGGGACTGATGTTCCTGACCCAGGCCATCGTCGATACCGACGAGATCGAATGGCCCATGGTGGGGGTGCTGCCGGTGAAGGCACGCATGCAGAAGCGGCTGGCCTCCCTGGGGTACGTGACCGCAGCGGTGCAGGGAGAGACACTGCTGGGCGGTCCAGGTGAAACCCTCCGGGGACACGAATTCCACTGGTCCGTCGTGGACGAGCACCCGCCCGGATGGTCCCCGGCCTACATCACCACGTCACGGCGGGCCGGCACCAGGCCGGAAGGTTTCGTAGGTTCGAATTTACTGGCGAGCTACGTCCATGTCCATTTCGCGGCCAATCCCAGGGCGGCCGTTCGGTTTGTGGAGGCCGCCAGGGCGTATGCAAAGGTCGGGGAGGAGGCAACGAAGGAATGAAGCAGACACTCGTTGAGCGCTATGGGATGCACCCTGCCCAGATCGAGGTGAAGTCCTTTCAGATCATCGATCAACTCGTGCCCGATCACCTCTTGCCATTTGATGCGGAGGGCACAGCGGTGGCGAAGCGGATGATCCACGCCGCGGGCGATCCCGGGATCGCGTCCGAGATCCGCATGTCGGATCGCGCCGCGGCTGTCGGCGTGGCGTCGCTGCAAAGGGGCTGCCGGATCTTCACCGACGTTCGGATGATCTCGGTCGGTATCAACGCTTCCATGGTCCAGAAGCTTGGAAATGCGGTCACCTGCGTGCTGGACGACCCCCGTGTGCCTGAGATGGCCAAAGCAGATCAGACGACCCGCGCCATCGCCGCCATTCGGCTGTACGCCCATGAGATGGACGGCGCGATCGTCGCCATTGGAAACGCCCCCACGGCACTGTTGGCTCTCCTTGACTTGATTGATGAAGGGGTTTGCCGGCCCGGCCTGATCGTCGGAACCCCCGTTGGTTTCGTCAACGCCGCAGAGTCGAAGGCTGAGCTCCTCCAGCGCAACGTTCCCTATGTGACGTTGCTCGGGTATCGGGGCGGCAGCGCAGTTTCGGTTGCTGCGCTCAACGCTCTGTTGAAGATCGCGACCGATCAGTCCGAGCCAGGAGCCCACTACCGGGATCGCTAACGATAGAAGGGGTGAAAGCATGGGCGATGCACCTCGGAAGAAGCCGCGGGACCGCAGCCAGATGCGCAAGGGCTTTACGACCGGTGCGAACGCGACGGCTGCCGCCCTGGCCGCAACTCGTGCGCTGATCACCCAGACCGCACAGGAGACGGCGACGATTCGTCTGCCGGCAGGTCAGGACGCCACATTTACGCTCCACACGTGTGAATTTGGGGCGGACCACGCCCGTTGCTCCTGTATCAAGGACGCCGGGGATGACCCCGATGCGACGCACGGGGCGGAGATCGGTGCCACGGTAACGTGGATGGCCGCCCCCGGCGTGGTCCTCGACCGGGGTCCAGGAGTGGGCATGGTGACCAAACCCGGTCTCGGTCTGGCGGTGGGCGGCCCGGCGATCAACCCGGTCCCCCGGAAGATGATCACGGAGCACGTGATCGCTGAGGCAGGGGAGATCCTGCACGAGCGCGGCCTGCGGGTTGAGATCTGGGTGACGAAGGGCGAGGAGATCGCCAGGAAGACCCTGAACGCCCGGCTCGGCATCCTCGGCGGGATCTCGATCCTGGGTACGACGGGCATCGTGGTTCCCTATTCCACCACTGCCTACCGTGCCTCGGTGGCTCAGGGGATCGATGTGGCCGTCAGCCAGGGTGCGACCCACCTGGTCCTGACCACGGGTGGTCGCAGCGAGCGCTTTGCGCAGGCGCTTCTCCCCGACCTTCCAGAGGTCTGTTTCATTCAAATGGGCGAGTTTTTGGGCTGGTCCCTGAAGGAGGCGACCAAGCGGCCTGCGATCAAGAAGGTGACCGTGGCCGGCATGGTCGGCAAGCTCTCGAAGACGGCCCAGGGCAAGTTCCACTTGCATGTGAGCGTCTCGCAGGTCGATCCGCTCTTCCTTGCCGAGGTGGCTACGAGCTGCGGGGCCCCTGCTCACGTGGTGAAGGAGATCGAAGGCGCCAACACCGCCCGGCACTTCCAGGAGATCTGTATCCGGGAAGGGTTCACCGGCGTCTTCGATCGGCTCTGTGAACTTTGCTGCGTCGAGATGCGGGAATACGTGAAGGCGGCCTTCACCATCGAGACCCTCATGACCGACTTTGAGGGGCCCCTGCTCGGTCGGGCTGAAGTCGAAGGGCGGCAGTACGACCCTGAAGAGATCAGTCAGGCCCATTTGGCCATCCCGGACGGAGATGACGAAGAGTGATTGAGATCGTGGGCATCCTCGATGACGGCCCCGACAGTTTAACGCTGAGGACCCTGCGTATCGTAGAGCAGGCTGAAGTCCTTGTCGGGGGCACCCGTCACCTGGCGTTCTTCCCGGACCATCCGGCCGAGAAGTGGCTCGTCAAGGGCGGCCTGGGTGAACTGGCCCAGCGGATCAAGATCGAGCAGCGCCGGATTGTTGTGCTCGCCTCGGGCGATCCGAACTTCTATGGCATTGCCGGTTACCTGGGCAAGCAGATCGGGCGGGAACGGATCCGGATCCACCCCAACGTCAGCGCCATGGCGCTCGCCTTTGCACGGGCCAAGGTCCCCTGGGACGGGGCGACCCTTCATTCCGTTCACGGCCGCTCCATGGATGACCTGGTCGCCAAGGTCCTCAACTCGCCCAAAATCGGCCTGTTCACCGATGAGAAGAACTCCCCCCGGGCTATCGGAGAGTTGTTGGCGGAGGCGGGCGTGACGACGGGCTTTACGGTCTACGTCTGCGAAAACCTGGGCGGCGAGCGTGAGCGGGTCGTGCAGACCGATCTCAAGGGCCTGGTGGCGGCACAGTGGGCGCCGCTGAATGTCTTGATCCTTATAAAGGAGAGTCCGCAGTGACCACACGCCAAGTACTCGCCCAGGTCAACATCTGCAACGGATGTTGCTGTGGCCGCACGGCGAAGGGCAAGCCGCCAATCCCTCTGGAGTTCCTCAAGCGTGAGTGGAAGAGCCGGAAGCTCTTGAGGCGGGTCCATCTCAGCATTACCGGATGCCTGGGTCCCTGCGACATCGCCAACGTGGTCTGCGTCATGGGTCCCGACGGGATGGACTGGTTTGGCAACGTCAGCAGCGAGCATGAGTATGGCGCCCTTCTGGAGTGGGCGGAGCGCTGTGCGGTGGAGAACCGGCTGCTTCCGCTTCCGGAGGAGTTCGCCGACAAGCGTTTCAGGAGGTGGCAACCATAGACTTCACCCTGGGCGTGCCGGATCAGCGCTTTGAGCAACGGACGCCGAAGCGCGGACTGATCACAAAGATGGAGGTCCGGGTCGTCAGCCTCGCCAAACTGGGGCTGCAACCCAAAGACACGGTCTGGGACATCGGCACGGCCACGGCCTCGGTCGCGATTGAGGCGGCGAGGCTGGTCGCTCCGGGCGTGGTCTACGCCATTGAGAAGAACGAGGAGGACGTCTGTATCGCCCGGCGCAACCTGGAGCGGTTCGGAGCACAGAACGTAATGGTATTTCACGGAAAGGCTCCGGCCGGTCTGGAGGAGTGGCCGGATCCGGACGCCGTCTTCATCGGCGGGTCCGCCGGTTCGATGGCGGTCCTGGTCAAGCTGGCCGTTCAGCGGCTCAGGTCCGGGGGGCGGCTGGTCGCGAACGCTGCCACTATTGAAAACCTCCACGAGTGCGTATCCGCGATCAAGGAGGCGGGCTGGTACGCCGATGTCATCCTGATGCAGGTGGCGCGGTCAAAGCCAATCTTGAACCTGACCCGCTTTGAGTCGTTCGACCCCGTTTACATCGTAACCGGCACGGCCGAAGCCCCGGTGCCACCCTCGGGAGGAGAGCTATGATGGGATCGGTCCAGCCCCAACAGATTCGCCGGGGCCGACTGTTCGGAATCGGCGTGGGCCCGGGCGACCCTGAGTTGATTACGTTAAAAGCCCATCGGTTGTTGACAAGCTGCCCGGTGGTCTGCGTACCCAAACGGAATCTGAAGGACGACGGTTACGCCGCGGCCATCGTCAACCGCTTCATCCGGGCGGACAAGCAGGAGATCCTCAGTCTGGAGTTTCCCATGACCCGGGACTGGGAAGTCCTGAAACCCTACTGGGACCACAATACCACCGTGATCTGGGACCGCCTGGAACAGGGGCTTGACTGCGTCTTTATAACCGAAGGCGATCCC
>DAHVXO010000113.1 GCA_027356675.1 Symbiobacteriaceae bacterium
CGGGAGCGTCTGCTCCTGGAACTTGCCGAGCTGCAGGTACGGCCCTAAGACCTGGCGGGGGAGATCGAGCGGCTCCAGCAGGAGTCGGACGCGCTACTGCAAGAAGCGGCCGCACTGCTACCAGCCGACCTGGTCAAGTGATGAACACCCTGGAAGCACTCAAGGACCGCCTCGGGCGGGCCCGAATCGCCCTCAGCGAACGAAAGGGCCAGGAGCGGTTGCTGCTCCACGAGCAGATTGCCTGCACCGGCCGCCTGGCTGAGCTGAGAGAGCAGAGCCGGGTTTTCGAACAGGTGGCATTCTTGCTCCAACAGACGGCTGAACATGCACGCATCCAGGCGCGGGAGCAGATTGAATCCCTCGTGACCAGCACGCTGCGGTCGGTCTTCGGCCCGGAATACGCCTTTAAGATTGAACTGGTGGAGAAGGCGGGGCGACCCGAAGCTGAGTTCTATGTGGTGTCCACGTACGGTGGAGAGTTGCTACAGACCCGACCGGAGGACTCCAGGGGCGGCGGCATCGTGGACGTGGTATCACTGGGGCTGCGCATCGCCATGCTGGAGACTTACCGCCCCCGCATGGAGGGGGCACTCATTCTGGATGAGCCCGCGAAGCACGTCAGCGACGAGTTCATTCAACCGGTCGCACAGTTCCTGAAGACTGTGAGCGGGGTCTTCGGCCGGCAAGTGGTCATGGTCACACACATTGCGCATTTGGCAGAGACTGCAGAAGTGGCTTATCATGTCGACCTGCAGGACGGGCGATCCGTGGTAAGCCGCACAGGGTAGAAGGGGACTCCACTGCACGGATATCGACAGGCTATTGGAGGCTTTATCATGAGCAGCGCTAAGGAATTCGGTACCCGAGCCGCCCACGCCGGTCGGATTGATGTCCCGACCACGACCCGCCCTGTTGCCATGCCGATTTACCAGACATCGGTTTACGCATTTCCTGATCTCGATTTGGTGGAGGCCGTACAGTCCGGGCGGGAAAAGGCCTACCTTTATGCCCGCAACGGCCAGCCTAACGCAGACGCGTTGGAGCAGGCTTACGCAGAGTTGGAGGGTGGGGAGGCCGCAGTCTCGGCCGCCACCGGCATGGGGGCCATTTTCGCCGTACTCTTCGCATTGCTTCAGCCCGGGGCGCACGTGATCGCCACGCAGCACCTGTACGGCGGCACCTTTGCCCTCTTCGAGCAGGAACTGTCACGCTACGGAGTAATAACCACCTACGTAGACACGAATGATCTGCGTGCGCTGGAGGGAGCCTTGCGCCCTGAGACACGCGTCGTGTACGTGGAGTCTATTAGCAACCCCACGGTTCAGGTCGCGGACCTACCGGGAATCGCCGCCGTCTGCCGCCGCCACAACGCGGTGCTGGTCGTCGACAACACGTTTGCGTCACCATATGTGATGCGGCCGTTGGAACTCGGGGCGCACATCGCGATTTCGAGCGCCACAAAGTTCCTTGGCGGTCATAGCGACCTGATGGCCGGCGTGGCCGCAGGCGAAAAGGCGCTGATCGATGCGGCCCGGCGCACGCTGGTTCTGAATGGGGCGATGCTGGACCCCTTCGCGGCCTGGCTCACCCTGCGGGGTATCAAGACGGTGCACCTGCGCGTGGAGCGCCAGTCCGAAAATGCGCTGCAGTTGGCCAGATTCCTGCAAGGCCACCCCAAGGTGGAGTGCGTCAACTACCCGGGCTTGAACGGGCACCCGCTCCTCCCGCATGGGGCCGGCGGAATGCTCAGCTTCGCCGTTCGTGGTGGGCTGGCTGGCGCCAATCAGCTCATCCGGTCGCTGGAGATGGCCGAATTCGTGCCTTCGTTGGGTGACGTGACCACGACGGTCTCGCATCCGGTGCTAACCAGCCACCGGGCCATGAGCCCGGCGCAGCGGGAAGCCCTGGGCATTACCGAGAACCTGGTCCGGGTCTCTACCGGCGTTGAGGCCAGCGCTGACATCATCGCCGACTTCTCGCACGCGTTGGAGCAGGTGCTCTGAGGGGAATACTGAACGGCATGCAGACCTGGGATGTGGTAATTATCGGGGGCGGCCCTGCCGGATTGATGGCTGCCGTGGGCGCCGGACGGCAGGGGGCCAGCGTTCTCCTGCTTGAGAAGGGGCAGAAGCTCGGCCGTAAGCTGGTGATTTCGGGCGGCGGCCGCTGCAACGTGACCAATCGCAAGTCATTTGCCGCGCTGGTGGAACACATACCCGCCAATGGCCGGTTTCTATTCAGCGCCTTGCACGCCTTTGGCAGTGAGGAGATTATTCAACTCTTCGAGGGCCTGGGAATCCGGTTGAAGGAAGAGGATCACGGCCGGATGTTCCCGGTCACTGACCGGGCGGCTCAAGTGGCGGCGGGGCTGATCGCACATATCCGGAACCTGGGGGTCCAGATCCGTTTGGCGTCGCCCGTTCGTCGTCTGCAACTGGAGGGGGACCGCTGCACGGGCCTTGTGCTAGCCAATGGGGAGGTCATCACCGCCAGGGCAGTAGTGGTGGCGGTGGGCGGCAGGTCCGTGCCACAGACGGGGTCGACCGGCGACGGATACCCATGGGCGACGGCGGCGGGGCATACCATTACGCCCCTCTACCCAGCCGAGGTGCCACTCACGTCCACTGCACCGTGGATCCGAGACCACACACTGCAGGGACTATCCCTGCGCGACGTGGGCCTGACTCTACGAGATCCAAATGGCAAGCGGCTCACAGTGCAGCGAGGGGACATGGTCATCACGCACTTCGGACTCTCAGGTCCGGCTGCCCTGCGAGTGGGTCACCATGTCTCTGTCGCGCACCTGCGGCTGGGGGCAGTGCCCCTGGACCTGCGGATCGATCTCCACCCGGACCGGAGCCTGGATGCGCTTGCGGCGGCAGTCACGGCCCAAGTGCAGCGGGAACCGCGCCGGTTGGTGCAGAACACCTTGCCGCCCCTGGCGCCGGAGCGGATGCTCCCCCTGGTCCTCACACAAGCTGGCGTGATGCCCGATACAACCGGTGCTCACCTGTCCGCGGGACATGCCCAGGCCATCGCCACGCTACTCAAGGCTTTCCCTGTCAGCATTTCCGGAACGCGATCGCTCAGTGAAGCGTTTGTGACCGGCGGTGGCGTCAGTATCAAGGAAATCGATCCCCGGACCATGGCTTCCAGGTGCCGGCGAGGGCTGTACTTTGCCGGAGAGGTGATGGATGTACACGGGCACACCGGGGGCTACAACATTACGGTTGCCTTCTCGACCGGTTACGTGGCTGGAATGTCGGCCGCTCAGTGGGCTGCGGCTGCGGGACCTGTCTGCATAGGGAGTCCCCCAGAGACATAAGATATCGCCGGGAAGCCTTTCCCCGGGGGTGACCGCAGTGGACCGCCTGGACCGGCGACGGCAGCATCGCCTTGGCCTCGAGGAAGCAAGTGAATACGCAGAGTTCCAGGAGACTTATCGGAGTCTGTCCGACCGGGTCGAACGGTTTCTCATGCAGATGGTGATTCTCGGGCTGGTGGCACTGGCCCTGGTGCAGACCCTCCACACCAACACCACCGCACGCCGGATGCTCAGCGTGGTGGAGGGCCTGGAGGGGATCCCGTGGAATCAGGTGGCGGCCTGGAATGGTGAGACCCCGCAGACCATTGCCGTCTCCGCCGCCGCAGATCCGCTCCTGGTCACGGTCGTCAGCATCACGCGCCGCGAGGCACCCGATGTCAGACTGCTGGTAGACGGTAAGGTAGCCGGCACCTTTGCGTCCGGGAGCGTGACCGCTACGGTGAGGTCTGGTCAGACCGTAGCCGTCGATGGCACCGCGACCCCGCAAGCGCTCACCTTCCGTGTCGTCGGACCACCGTCCCTGGCAAAACCGGTCCTGGGGGCGAGTGTGGTGACACATGGCACAGTCCAATCCCTGGGGATCGTACAAGCGGCACAGCGATAATTTAGTCTTTCACCCCACCAACGTGGGGTGTTTCTGCTGGCGGGCCGATTTTTCCTGGCTTCGCAAGGTTTGACGGACGCCGGTACGTCTGCTACTCTAATGAGGGAGAGTCTGGTATTTAAGACGTTAGATTTTAGATAGGTTGCATGATCGGCCAAGGGGGGCACTCCGTGTACCACGTCCGCGGCATTCGCGGCGCCACTACTGTAGAGATCGACGACAAAGAGGCGATCATCGCTGCAACCGAGGAACTGCTGGAGGAACTGAGCCGGCAGAATCAGTTTCAACCGGATGAGATCATCAGCGCCTTCTTCACGCTGACGACCGATCTGCGTGCGACGTTCCCTGCAGAGGCAGCCCGCAAGCGGGGCTGGACCTTGGTTCCCATGCTGTGCGCCACCGAAATTCCGGTGCCGGGCAGCCTGCCCAAGTGCATTCGGGTTATGATCCATCTGAACACAACAAAGCGTCCGGATGAAATCTGCCACGTTTACCTGCGACGGGCTGTGGCGTTGCGTCCGGATTGGGGCGGGGGAAAGGCTTGAGCTCCAGGTTGACCATCGCCATGGATGGGCCGGCCGGTGCCGGAAAGAGCACGCTGGCCAAGATCGTAGCGGCCCGCCTGGGCTATCTGTACATCGACACCGGCGCAATGTACCGGGCGCTGGCGTTGAAAGCGCTACGAATGGGCATAACGATTGATGATGACGGTGCACTGACCCAAATGGCGGGTGCCTCCGCCGTTCGGTTGGAACGGGGTTCCACCGGTGTGAGGGTTTTGTTGGATGGCGAGGATGTGACCGCGGCGATCCGTTCACCGGAGGTCAACCGGGTGGTCTCCCGGGTCTCGGCTGCCATGGGGCTTCGTCAGTATCTGGTAGACGCACAGCGCGAGATGGCCCGGTACGGTGGCGTCGTGATGGATGGGCGTGACATTGGCAGCCATGTGCTTCCCGACGCGGATGTGAAGCTCTTCGTCACGGCCTCGTTGGAGGAGAGGGCACTGCGGCGCCAGCAGCAACTGGCGAAGGCCGGACACAATCTATCATTGCCGGAGATCGAAGCAGAGATCGCTCGCAGGGACGAACAGGATCGGCACAAGGGTGTGGGGTCCCTTATTCTGACCCCGGATGCCGTTCTGATCGATACGACCAGCCGCTCCGTCGAAGACGTTGTGGAAGAAATCTTGAAGCACTGCCGGAGGGATTAGGTTTGTGGCTCTACGGCTTTGGTAAAGCTGTGGTTTGGCCCTTCTACCACTCGCTATTGCGTATGAAGGTGGAGGGACTTGAGAATGTTCCGCCCACCGGCAGACTGATCTTTTGCGTCAATCACTTCACGTGGCATGACCCGCTGGTGATTGGCATTACAGCTCCCCGCCGGGTCGCTTTCATGGCCAAGGAGGAGCTATTCCGAAACCGCTTCGTGGGGTGGGTTATAGCGGGCTTGGGTGTCTTTCCTGTGAAGCGGGGACAGCCAGACCGGGCTGCTCTGCGGCACTCCAGGGAGATTCTGGAGTCCGGCGGTTGCCTGGGCATCTTCCCGGAAGGGACCCGC
>DAHVXO010000123.1 GCA_027356675.1 Symbiobacteriaceae bacterium
ATACCTGAACACCGCGTGTTTCATGCAGATCCTCCTTCTCAAAAGAGAGAGGCCGCCCCTTTCGGAGCGGCCTCCAGCGTTTCTGGTCGGCCTACCGCTTGTCGGTCAATCTTTCTCGTTCGGTCCTCTCAATCTGGGTGACCTTTCCTCCCTGGACCAGGAGTGTTACGACCCCATACTTCAGGCCCTCAAGTTTTCCGGCTATCCAGTTCGCCAGGTCTGGGGGCAATGGCAGGGGCTTGTCTCTGTTCAAGCGTCACCGCCTCCTCTTCTTGCGCTTCCGTTTGACCTCACGGCGCTTCTCCGCGATTTCGTCTACCCGCTGCTTCTCAGCCCGGTACTCCTGAACGGCCCTGTCCACGTCTTCAGCAGTCAGCGGTCCCGCTTCCTCGCTGATGCGGTCCCCGATCTCGAAGAGCCTGTCCCAGGCTTTGGCGGCCACTTGCCGCCTGTTCCGCCGGTCGTACCACAGCATCCCAGCTACAAACGGTCACGGTTTTCCAACCTCCGCCACGAGCATCCCCTGTGCCTTGTCCCAGGTCACCGGGTATTTGCCCGGTTTCACCCCGCGCTCCGTCAGCCAGGCCACTGTGAGCGCGCCCCCAATCCTGATTGTCCGCTTGCCGTTCACCTGGAACTGCCCCTCCTGGTTGGGAACGATCGCGATCCGCCGACCAGCGCCGTCCCAGCCGAGCGTTACCCGCTCGGGCCGGCCTGCCAGGAGCCACGCTGCCAGGGTGATGTTGATGTTTCGCGTACGGATGTTCACCGCTAGATTGCTCTTCGCGGCGTTTCTATGGTTTGGGCACCATTCGATCTCGCCGATTTTGCGTGTCCGCACTGGCCCGCCCAAGCGGTCACGCACCAGGACCCCGGCGCTGAGGTAGCCGAATAGCCAGCCGATCGCCGCTGCCAGAGGGATCAGTCCCAGAGATAGCACCTTCACTCCATCCACCCCTCTCCGCACTGCAGGCACTTGTAGTGGACGTGGTTGTTGTAGCCCCAAGCGCAACCGTAGTTGTCGTGCTTATGACCACACCACGGGCACTCGATGTCTGGACGTTTCCAGTCCCGAGGTCGCCCCGCCTTATCCCAATCCTTGTAGATGGCAATGATTTGCGGGTGAAGTTGGACCATGAACTTGACGTGCCTGTCTGTTTTGGCCAAACGCTTACGGCACTCGTCATGTCCGCGATAGCATTCGCACTGCGCCAGGAATGCCGTCCACTTCGGGTTTCCAGTGCGCTGGGTCATCTGGCCCCACTCATAGGGCTCCTTGCGGTCGGGGCACGCCATGGTTGTTGGGGATATGCAACCCTTCTCCACTAAACCCCGCGCCTCGCGATCCGCCTGCCAACAGTCGGAGCATAACTTTCTGCTATCGACCACGTATGCGTTGAGAAGATGAGCCCAGGTCGGGTGCCCGCAGTCGGCGTTAACCATGTTCAGCATCCCGCCTTCGTCCCCTCCTCGATCGCTTGCATTTCCGCCGGGGTTAGCGCCTTGCCGCCGAGGGCGACCGCCCAACCCTTGCACTTGGGGCAAGCAAATATCTCCCTGCGCGAAGCGTAGCCCCATATCACCAGCTTGTCCTCGTGGCCGCAGTCGCCACAGATAAGCCGATACTGCATCCACTTCCTCTTAGCCAACCGCCTTCGCCTCCTCGATCTCTCGAATTTCCACCTCGACCCTCGGGTTGTCGTCGTATTCTTTGCTCACCACCAGCTCAACAATCTGCCGATCGTCCACCCAGACGACGCCGTTCAGCGCGTCCTCGATGGCCTTGAGAACGTTCGACGCGTCAGGCTTGGTTGCTGGCCTGATGTTGCCGGCCCTGGCCTGTTCCCGTGTCCGCTTCGAGAACGATGCCGGCATTCGCTTGAAGATCCTGACTGTCAGCGCCACAGGGCCTTCGAACAGGTGATTGGGTTTAGCCTCCTGGGCCACCAGCCGGACCAGCGCCTTATAGTTGCGCGATTTCTCCGGGTCGTACATCCGGGCATGTCCGGCGATGACGGTCGCGCGGGCGCGGCCCTGAGCAACGGGTTCGCCGTAAACTGTGAATTTGATCATGGTTTCGCCTCCTTCGCGGCCTTAATGGCCCCAATCAGTTCCACGGAAGGCGACCATTTCAAGTCCATGCGATCTTTCCATGCCTCATCGAAGTACCGGTAGGCGAGATCTAAGACACGTTCCAGCAGCTTTACGTACTCACCGAGGGCCTTGCCAGCGTCAGACCGCAGGGCCTCCCGGTACATCTCCCGCACCGTGCCGTCTGTGCTATACTCTTCAGCCCATTCGAGCGCCTTCCTGAGGGCCGCCGCCTGCGCCTCCAGCCGCCCGTTCTCGATGTGGAGGTCGCTGCATTCTTT
>DAHVXO010000145.1 GCA_027356675.1 Symbiobacteriaceae bacterium
TTGAAATCAAGGCGCAGAAGGCTGCGAATCCCCCTCTTGCCCGTATCCCAACCGCCAACCACGATGGCGGCTGCGTAGATACCGACCATGAGCCAGTTGGGACCAACACGCTCCGCTACCCACCCGGCCGTGGCAAGCACGGCTGCGATACCGGTCGGCAGCAGGTGCGGGTTGGAGGCCCAGAAGGAACGCTGGAGGGCGGGCAGCTTGGCGTGACGGACCGCGACGTTATGTGGTTTCCCGACCGCCACCACCAGATTCGGATCGACATTTCCTTCCACAGTGACCTTCGCAGCACCGAAATTCACTTCAACCCTGGAGACTCCAGGGAGAGCCGCTACGTCCTTTTCGAACTTTGCGGCGCAGTCCGTTCAAGTGAGGCCGGCAAGCCGGAAGATTTGCTTCGTGGCAGGAGCCGCCTGAGAGTAAGTACTCATCGGCGTTTTTCCTCTCGGAAATGTTCGAGGGCCTGGTTGATGATGCTGACGACGTGGCTATCGTCGAGCGAGTAGTACACCATTTTCCCTTGCTTCCGGTACTTGGCAAGGCCCATATTCCTGAGCAAGCGCAACTGATGGGCGGCGGTGGCATCACTTACACCCAAAAGCGCTGCCACATCGCAAACACAGAGTTCCTCTTTGGAAAGTGCGAGTGCGATTTGGACACGTGTATCGTCTGCCAGAGCCTTGAACAGCAGAGCCAGCCCTTGTTTCCCGACCAGCTCGTGCTTGAGGCGATTGACTTTCTCAGGGTTAAAGCAGAAGACCTCGCAGCTGTCCTGGTCGCTGGATATGCCCACTCTCTTCACGTCGCCCATGCTGGATTCACCGCCTTCATTTAGACATCAGTTTGAATATCATTCTATGCAGTCGCGATTCTCATGTCAACCACGGAGCTCGATCTTTGGCTAGAAAATGCAATGTAGGGGATTGACTTCTTACCAAACCGGTGACATGCTCATTGCAAATATCCCATCCGGGGGGATGGGATTAAGGGGGAAATTCGATGTCGCACCCACAGCGTGCCAATGTGGTCAACCGGCTGGCCCGGATCGAAGGCCACGTGAGGGCCATCAAGCAGATGTCCGAAGAAGGGAAGCCTTGCGCCGCCGTCCTGCACCAGATCGCGGCCGTTCAGGCCGCCTTGCGGAAGGTGGCCCAGGTCGTCTTGGAGGATCATCTGGACCACTGTGTACTTGATGCCGCCCAAGCGGGGCAAGGGCAGCAGGTAATCGAGGACCTCAAGGTGGCCTTGGCCAGTTACGTGCGTTGACATGGCGGAGAATCAATTGGTGCGTGGACGTTTCCTCATGGGCTATGGTGCTGCTCTGGCTTCTGCAGCGTTAGTCGGATTATTCACTGTCCTGAACAAGTGGCTCTTGGTCGAGCAGGTGCCGGCGCTCACCGCCGGGGCCTGGACCTACTTCGCCGCCGGGCTTGCCCTCCTGCCCTGGGCGATCCGGGCCGGCGGTCTTCACTTCAAGCGCCCACTGGTCGTGGTACTCTGGCTCCTGGCCGGCTCTGTCTTTGGCCCCAGCCTCTATTTCCTGGGCCTGAAGCTGACCTCCGGAGTCCAGGGCGTGTTGATGATCAACATGGAGGCAGTTTTCACGGCCATGCTGGCCTTTGCCATCTTTCGCGAACACATGACACTGAGCACTGTGGGCGCCAGCCTTGCCGTACTGGCAGGGGGAATCTGGCTCTCGTGGCCGGAATCCGGGGGTAACCTACTGGCCGGCAACGGGCTGGGTAACTTGCTCATCGCCCTCGGGTACCTGGGGTGGGGCACGGAGAACAATCTGGGCCGCCTACTGGGGGAGGACATCCCGGCCGTTACCTTAGTCTCGCTGAAAGCCCTGATAGCAGGCGCGGTGATGGGCGTCCTGGCCCTGGTGTACGGCCAGTCCCTGGCGGTGCCGTGGCGTGTCGTGCCCGGCATCGTGGCCAGCGGAGCGTTCTCGTTGGGCCTGTCGTTGGCATTCTTCTACACGGCAATGCGCCACATCGGCGCTGGCCGCACCGGCCTCATTTCCGCCACGTCCACCTTCTGGGGAGTCGTCGGTGCGCTCCTTCTGCTGGGCGAATCGCTCACGACCAAGGTGATTACCGGCGGATTGCTGATGGTGGTGGGCATGGCCCTGTTCGCTTGGGAAAGCACACGGCAAAGCTAGGCAGTCTTCCACAGGCCGATTCAGGGGCGGCGCCCGTGAAGGACACCGTTGACCAACCACTCGGATGCCAGCGCGATCTCTTCCTTGGTGGTCCACCGGCCAAGACTCAGACGCACGGCTCCGGTCGCGATTTCATCCGGGACCCCCATCTCCCTTAGCACGGGAGAGGGTGCCGCGACACCTGCGTGGCAGGCGGACCCCGTGGAAGCTGCGACTTCACGCACGTTGCTCAGCAGCTCATAGCCAGGGATTCCTCGGAAACTCACGTTCAGTGTGTTGGGGAGGCGCTCTGTCGGATGGCCGTTGAAGTGGATATTATTGATGCGCGCACGGAGGTCGGCGAACAGTTGATCCCGGAGTCCGCTCAAGCGGGTGGACTCCTCCGGCAGGTGCGCCCCTGCGATCGCACACGCTTTGCCCAGGCCCACCATGTACGGGACGTTCTCTGTCCCGGCTCGCAGTCCACCCTCATGTCCTGCCCCGTGAATCAGGGAGTCTAATACGGTTCCCCGCCTTACATATAAAGCGCCAATACCCTTTGGAGCGTATAGCTTATGCCCGGCGACTGTCAGCAGGTCAACTTGCAGGGTTTCCACATTTACGGGGACCTTACCGACTGCCTGGGCTGCATCTGTATGGAAGGGAATCCGGAGTCTCCGCGCGATGGCGCCAATCTCCGCTATGGGCTGCAAGGTGCTTGTATCGTTGTTGGCCATCATGATGGTGATCAGAATCGTATCCGGACGAACGGCACGTTCCACATCGCCCGGATCCACGCGCCCGGTCTCGTCCACGGGCACAAAGGTTACAGTGTAGCCATGACGGGCTTCCAGATACCTGCAGGTGTTCAAAACGGCCGGATGTTCAACGGTGGATGTGATGATGTGGCGGCCCCGGCCCTGGTTGGCAAACGCAATCCCCTTGATGGCGAGATTGTTGCTCTCGCTACCACCGCCCGTGAAGATTACCTCCCCGGGGGCGCACCCCAGGAGCGTAGCGACTCTGGTCCGTGACCAATCGACCGCATCCTTGGCCTGCTCACCATATGCGTGGGCGCTGGACGGGTTTCCAAAGTTCTGAGTGAAATATGGCTGCATCTCCACAACCACATCCGGATCGACCGGGGTGGTCGCATTATAGTCGAGATATACCGGAAGTCTCACATGGAGCACCTCCCCCATTGGTCCACCCGTTACCTAAAAGGTACCGAGCGTCCGGTCACTGTTGACCATCATCAGATCGACGATGTCGCCGTAGTTACACAGTTGGCAGTCCGGGTGAAGGGACTCGGCACTGTAGCCCCGCAGGGTGAGGTCAGTCGCCAGCACCAGCACGGAGACGCAGTCCGCCAATGGCACCTCAGGCATATGACCAGTTGCTCCGAGAACGCCATCTTCCAGCAAGCCCAGGGTCACAGCGTGGCCCTCAGCAGTAAGGTTCCGGATGATCTGAAATGCGCCGCGCGCTGATGGGGACGCGGGGCTGCTCGCGACCAGAACGGCAATGCGCTCCATAGCTATCCTCCTAAAAGCGCAGCATGAACTGCGTGGTGGTAAGGATCTTCGCCAGCCCGGCGTCGTCGACCAGATCCACACCCGGGACCAGCTCTTCTGGCGCGATCCCGCGCTTGTCAAGGCTGGGGCCATGCACCAGCACCCGCGGCACCGGTCCGCCTGGTTTCTGCAGCGAAGCTGTCAGGGCATCGGACAGGGAGGTGAACCCGGTTTGGCCGGCATGATGCCCTTGGTGGGCCAACCAGACACCATCATCGATCAGCATGGCCACCGCGTCAAACCCTTCGGTCAGTGCACCGTTGACGTGACGCACGCCCTCGGCCGCGTGGACTGTGCCGTACGGGGCCTGGGAGATCAAGACAGTGATGGACGGTTTCATGACGTCTCCCCCTTACCGCCCGCGGGCGATGAATGCTTTGCTCTGTGCAATCATGGTAAACAGGTTCTTCAAGGAACTCGGCTGCGGCCCTTCGATGCGCACTTCCCGTTTGAGGCCGCGCAGTTGCAGGCAAGATCCACAAAGATCGACCCGCAGCCCCTTGGCAGTCAGCGCCAAGATCCGATCGGCGACTGGCGGTAGGCCAATGGCCTTTTGGCCAGCGACGGCGCAGTAAACGCCATCGGCAGAGAGGAATAGGTTAACCTGGTAGCCTTTCTCCAGGGCGGCCTCTGCCAGGTTCAGGGTAGTGGACGGAGACTCGGACGCAAAAGGGGTAGCGGTCAGGAATAGGGTAAGGGCTCGGGGCTGGTCGGTTTCCGGCATGAGAATCCCTCCAGTTACTTGACCCGTTAGCGGAAACTTGATCCCAAAGAGTTGGCGAGTCTTCGATCGTCTTTCCCTCTCTCATGCTACTTGCAGATTACCATCCAAGGGAGTATACTACAACCGCATCATTTGTGTGGTATCTATGCAGTTTCTGCATGGGAGGGCGAGATCATGGATCTCTACCATCTCGCGACCTTCTGCCATGTGGCCCGCGTGCTGAACTTCTCGCGAGCGGCAGAGAAGCTCTCACTCAGCCAGTCTGCCGTCTCGCGCCACATCGAAGCACTCGAGCAGGAGTTTGGGATGGAGCTCTTCACGCGCTCCGGTCGCGGCGTTGCCCTCACAGAGGCGGGCATTCGGCTCCACGACTATGCGGAGCGAATTCTGTCCATCGCCGGGGAGACCACTCGCACCATCGCAGAACTGAAAAACCTGGAAAGCGGCCGCCTCTGGGTCGGAGCGAGCACAACACCGGGAAACTACCTGTTAGGTCCGGTCATTGCCACTTACCAGCAACGGTACCCCGGGGTGGACGTGCGCCTGGACATCGCCGATTCACAGGCTGTTTTGCGGTCGGTAGAAGCCGGCGCTGTTGACGCGGCCGTGGTCGCCATCTCCGCCGACGGAACGGGAGTCGATATCGAGCCCTGCATCCAGGACGAGCTGCTGCTGGTGATGGCCCCGCATCATCCGCTGGTCCGAAGGGCGGACATCCAACTGCCCGACCTGCAGGGAGTGCGCCTCTTTCTGAGGGAGTCAGGCTCCCATACCAGGCAGGCGGCAGAGGACCACTTTCGCA
>DAHVXO010000156.1 GCA_027356675.1 Symbiobacteriaceae bacterium
ATGCGACTGACCAGCAGCGCCCATTTATCGGGGCCTAGCGAACTCATGTACCAGGTCTCCCGGGGGCGAATCTCCCTTGTGTAGGTTTCAGCGAGCTTGAAGTCAATGCCGCAGTACCAGGGCTCCATACTCCCGAGGCAGACTTTAAGGTAGTCGTCCAGCGTAAGGTTGGCAACCGCCATATCATCCTCGCTCGGAGGCAGCTCCGGGTCGCTTGGTGTATTGACCTTAAAGGTGCTGAACTTTTTAGAGTCACTAAAGGTCGACGGACCATAGGTGTCACCGCAGCCATCGCTTTGCGAAATCCGGGCACTGGCCGTAATAGTGAACTCACCTACGACCGGTGGGGGTGTGAAGACGGCCACCCATTGGCCGTTTTGGTTTTGGAAGGACTGCGTTTCCCCCCAAGAGGCTGTAGCAGTTCGATTTGAGGTACTCCCGCTGGTAGACAAGCGGGCCGTAACGTAGCCGCCTGGTACCCGGATCAGCCCAGTTGGCGAGAGAGTCAGAGTCAGGTCGCGGTCGTCGGGATCGGGAATGCACGGTGGCTCACATTGACCGTTGCTCCCGGTTGTGTAACCAGGCGGGCACGTGGTGGTGGAGCCATTGACGCTAATCGTCGCACTGCCAGACCCAGTTGCACCTGCCGTGTCCCGGACGCTGACACTTGCAGTTTGCGCACTCTGGATATTCGAGTAGCTCGATGTCGACGATGTGGAGCCGCTATTCCAGTTGTATGAGTATGAACCGTTCCCGCCGCTGATGGATGCGGAGCACGAAGAACTGCCACCCGGTGATACGTTGGAGGGGGAGCAACTGACGGATACCGCCAACTGACCGCCGCCCGTCACCGTGTAACTGCCGTTGCCGCCGCCGGAAACGCCTTTGGAGTCGGTGACCGTGACATCGGCCGTAAATGTCCCGGGGGTTGTGTGGGGGCCGAACGTCTTGCTGCTGCTCCCCCAACTGTACGTGTAAGGAGCCGTACCACCGCTCACGGACGCAGAACAGGTCGTAGTGGTCTTTCCATCCGCGGGGATGCTCGAAGGTGAGCACGAGACGGTAACGGACAAGGAGCTGGCGCCCGTCACAGTGACCGATGCGCTGTTCGAGGCTGAGGCTCCCTGCTTGTCCGTGGCGCTGGCGCTGATCGTGTACTGCCCAGGAGCGTACGTGAACGACTGGGTGACACTTCCGGTTCCGGTCTTGCCGCCAAGGCTCACCGTCACGGTGTCGCCGGCGTCCGGGTCACTCCCGGTCGCTGTACACGAGAAGGTGGCGGTTGTCTGCCCGGCCGGCACGGAGACAGAACCGGGGCATGAAACGCTGACCGATGGGGGGGTATTCTTGGTGACAACCTCGACATTTGTGGAGTACGTATTCTGCAGCGACCCATCCCCGATCGTTACAGCGACGTATTCCCACCCTGCCGCTGTGGCCGTGAAGCTTTGTTTCGGATTCCACCAGTAGGTAACGGGATCACCGTCAGGGTCGCTGCCGCTTGCGCTACAGGAGATGGTGTCTCCTACATAAACTCTACCCGGGCAACTGATTGAACCGGTCGGCGGGCGATTGACCTTGGTGCAACCACCGCCCCAGGGCTGCTCCATCATCTTGTTGCCATTCCCGTCGTAACCCTGAGACATGCCACCCGGGGCCTCTACGTAGCCCGCTCCGCAGCTTCCCTGCGATCCCCCGGTGTTGCTCGTTGTGGAGAGGATATTCCAGGTATCCGTGTGCCCGTCGTTATTCCACGTGATGCCACTTTGCCAACTCTTTGTACAGTTCGAGCTCCAAGAGCCGGCTGTGCCGTCCCAGCTGCACTTCGTACCATTCCAGGTGGCACTCCCCCATGTGCTCCAGTTTACGGTGTAAGAGCCATCGTGTGCGCTCGCATCTCCGGGCCAGAATGCGAGTGCAAGGATCTGTATCAGGAGAGCCACTACCAAAGTAGTGGCTCCCACCCGCTGAGACTGTAGTCGTGCCATCATATGGCCTACCTTTCCGTTCCCGCCCGGAAAGACTGGGTGATCACCCAGCGCCCGTCCTCCTTCTTCATATGAAAGTTAAGGACGTGGGTGCGGGTGCCGCCAATCTTCAACTGCGGCATTTCATTTCGCTCGAATACTCTCACCCGGACTTTCGCAAAGCCATCCATCAACATGGGAGAGCCGTCCGGCCACCGGTCTGCTTCGACCGAGACCACGCTGAAGTCGCGCAGGAGTTCAAACGGACTGCGGCCCCACTTGTCGAGCTCGTTAAGCAGGGTCCAACCCCATCGGGGGAAGGTCAGGGTGCCGCGACCATTCTTGTAGCCGCTCTGACCAGGCACCAGGACATAATAGTACGGCCCGATAATCTGCTCACTGTAGTACGGCCGGAACGCGGCTTTGATCTCGGACTCCTTCGCAAAGAGGTAATGCCCCGGATCGGCGTAGATAGCCTGATCGCGGTCCCGCAGGAGTTCATACTGCCGGACATACTCGGACATTGCTCCCTTGATGACCCCCTCCAGTTCGGCGACTGTCGGGGCTTGCGCGTTAAACCGCTTGAGGGTTCGGACCATGATTGCAGCTGATTGGACTCGGTTGGCGCTTCCAAGTGGCGCTAGCAGGCCGCTTCCGACCCCCTTGATAATCCCCAGCGAGACCGCCTTGGCTACGTCGTCCCGTAGGTGCGCCGGAATCTCAGCAGCATCAGAGAAACCGCTGAGATCGGCCTTCGGGACCGTGCTGCTATAGGCCTCCACGGCGCGGGCTGTCCATGCAGCCAGCTGGGCACGGGAAATCGGTGTGTTGGGCCCGAACCTGCCACCAGGATGATCAGCGGCTTTGATGATCCCCTTCGCATAGAGGCTAGACACGGAGGGGGTATACCAGCCTTCGGACTCGACGTCCTCAAAGGGCGGGGTTAGGCTAGGTTTTCCGGTAAGGCTGATCGCCCGTGCCAGGATGGCTGCGAATTCGGCGTGGGTAATCGTATTGCCGGGCCGAAATTCCGGCGGAGCCTTCCAGGTGACCATCGCCTTGCAGTCGGCTGCACTGCCGGCGTTACAGTAGGTGATGTCCCGGCCGGGGTAGCCGTTGATGATCTCCCAGGCCGTAGCGTTGGCCATCTCGTCCCCGGACATGGCCCAGGCATAAGGACCCGCAGGGGTGAGATCTTCGGGGGAAGTCACCCACTGGTCGGCATCGGCAAACATGGTGTGGGGCAAGGCAAGTGCAGTCGTAGGAGTAAGCAGCGCGAGGCATCCGGCCACGAGGGCTGCTTTCCACTTGCGTTTGCTGGTCATAACAAGGCCTCCAAAGAGTTTAGTGAGTAACAGCGCCTTACAATCGTAACGGAACAACCGGTATTCCTGGTAGTCATTTCACATAAGAAACGCGCCACTGACTACCATCCAGGCGGAGGTACACCTGCTGTGTTTGAATCAGCGGGGCCAAACTCTTACCCCGACTGATCGTGACTGGGTACACGTCGGTCTGTACGGAGACCACAGCAAACCGGTCGGTGATCAAAATGGGTTCCACTTTCTTCACCGACCGAATCTGGTACCAGTAGTCCCTGTCCGAGCGGTCGTACACATGCGAGGCCACCAGGCTGAAAAAACGGCTCAGCCCGTGCATATTGGGGAAGCCCTCGGAGGCCCCACAGAGGAGTCCGCCAGCCACATCCACACCGGCTGCCGGGGGCGGGCAGAGGGTTGAATCCTGCGAGTCCATGACCCACCATTCCAATGCGGAGGGGGCATAGTAGGCTCCCAAGGTCTTTCGGAGGTCTTCGAGGTCAGGAATCGGCTTCCGCGAGTCTCGCATAAAGCGATCGTACGCCGTCCAAGCCTCTTGGGCCGCACGCTGCAGGGTAGAGATCTCCGGGGCTGCCTGGGAGAGCTTCTTGACCAGGCGCACGATCATGACCACCGCCTCCGCCCTGGTGGCGGTTTCGTCGGGACGGAAGCTGCCGTCCGGATATCCGGTGATGATCCCGAGGGCCACTGCCTGTCCTAATTCCTGCTCATACTGGTACCGACGCGGCACGTCCGTGAAGGAGAGCGGCCTTGCCCCCACCCCCAGACCGTGCACCTGGGCCGAACGAGCCACCCACGCCGCAATCTCAGCCCTGGTAATCGGTGAGTCCGGCTTTAACTGGTCCAAAAAATAGTCTGTAAGCCGAATAACCTGTCGGTCCACCAGAGGCGCCAGATAGCGTTGGTACCACGACTCCTTAGGGGTGTCCCTGAATGGCGCAAAACTTCCCGGCCGGTAGGTTTGATCGTCTCCTGTCACCCGCGCCAGGATGGCGGCAAATTCCGCCCGCGTCACCTGGCGCCCCGCACCAAATAGAGGTGCTGTCGGTAGGGACAGCTGGACCGGCTGGCCAGGGCTGTAGGGGCTCGGGGTGCCCGCAAGCCCGGGTAACGACTCCGTTGATTGCCCGTGAGGCATGACGTCGGACAGGTCGCGTGAGACCCGCCCCTGGTCGTAGCCAGTGACCAGATCCCAACCAATGGCCAACTCCAGGTCTGCCTGTGCCCAACGAAACGGGCCGCTGGGACTGGTGAACGTCTGGTGGTCGACCATCAGAAATGGAGTGGCGCCCTGTACACTCGTGGGCGCACACACCATCAGCGCAACGGCAGCCAAAAGTCCGATTACCCTTCTCCTCACGCTGTAAACGACACCTCCGATTGGCTCACCCATGGGAGCCATCTACTCGACGCCTTTGCAGGAGTTCCTGCAGCTTCGCCGGCGAAGCCGGACCCTCGATCAGCCGTAAAGAGGAAGCCTCTTTGTGGTAACCGCAATATCATACTACCATACAAAAGAGTAAATCGAAACTAATACCACAGTCACATTCCGCGTCTCTCCGGTCTTGGAGAGACGCGAAGAGAGCCCGGTAGCCGGGCTCTCGGCAACGCTGCCTGGAAGCGGGGGACAAACTCCTTCCCCCCTCCCGCAGCGTCTCACTCACCACAGGCGAGTGCCTTCTGAACGGGTTTGGACGGCACCAGCCAGTTGTCTGGGTCGCATTGCCCGAGGTCCGGGATTGCATCGAGATCCCAAAGGGACATAAGCCTAAGCGCACGATAGCACGTGTGAATGTTGATGGACGGGTCCTGGAGTGCTTTCGTGAGGAACCTTACGGGCTGAAAGTCGGCGTGGCGGGTTGCGCTGCGCACTTGGACCGGAATTC
>DAHVXO010000157.1 GCA_027356675.1 Symbiobacteriaceae bacterium
ATCGGAGCCAACGGGGATGGGATCTTCCGGCGCTTCATGACGGCGATTGGCAGGCCAGACCTGGCAGGGGAGCCGCGCTTTCAGTCCAACGAGGGGCGGGCGGCCGCCGCCGACTTCCTGGACGAAGTGATTGAGGACTGGACACGGCAGCGCTCGCTGGAGGCGGTGCTTGCCGTCTGCGACGAGTCGGGGACGCCCGCCGGCCGGATCTACAGCGTGGCGGACATGGTCTCCGACCCCCAGTACGCAGCTCGCGCCATGATCCGCACCGCCATGCTGCCAGACGGCCCCGTCAGGATGCCTGGCATCGTGCCCAGGCTGAGCGGGACGCCGGGCGATATCGACTGGGTCGGGCCGGGGCTGGGTGAGCATACGGCGGAGGTGCTGACCGGCCTGTTGGGGCTGACGGTCGCTGAGCTCAAGGCCCTGCAGGAGCGGAAGGTGGTGTGAGGGGGCATGCGTTACCGTGAGCGCGTCACGGTGATTGAAGTTGGGATGCGCGATGGCATCCAGATTGAGCCACGTTTCATCCCCACAGCGCAGAAGATCGCACTGGCCAATCTGATTACCGACGCGGGCGTACAGGTCCAGGAGGTCACTTCATTTGTGCACCCGAGGGCAGTCCCGCAGCTGGCGGATGCCGCCGAGGTGGTGGCGGGGATCCGGCGGTCGCCCGGTGTGCGGTTCGGGGCGCTGGTCCCGAACCTGAGGGGCGCCGGGCGTGCCGTCAGCGCCGGGATCGACGAGATCCGCTATGTGGTGATGTCGACGGAAACGTTCAATCAGAAAAACGTGCAGATGTCGGTCCGGGAGTCGCTGGCGCAGTTGCCAGCGCTACGGGAGCTGTGCCGGACCGGAACCCGGCCCGTCCGGCTGATCGGGTCACTGGGCACCAGCTTCGGCTGCCCCTACGAGGGCGACGTGCCAGAGCGACGGGTGCTGGATCTGGTGGCCGAGTTCGTGGCGGCGGGGGTCGACGGCATCACGCTGGCCGATACCACCGGCATGGCCAACCCGGTGCAGGTCGTGCGGCTGGTCAGCGCCCTGCGGGAGCGCTGGCCGGACCTGGAGGTGGTCCTCCACTTCCATAACACCCGTGGCATGGGGCTGGCCAACGTACTGGCAGGAATGGAGGCTGGCGTGACCATCTTCGAGGCGTCGATCGGCGGACTGGGCGGCTGCCCTTTCGCCCCCCGGGCGACAGGCAATATCTGTACCGAGGATACCGTGCACATGCTCCACGCGATGGGGATCGAGACCGGCATTGACCTGGAGGCACTGATCGAGGCTGCGCGGACGATACAGGACACCCTGGGGCACGAGCTGCCCGGCCAGGTAATGAAGGCGGGGCCGGTCAGGCGCTAGCAAGTCGGGACCTGGCGCTCGTCGTGGCCACAACGCCTTCGGGATAGGCACCGACAAGGCGAGTATTCGGGACCTCAGCCACGCCCGTGTGCCCGATTCAGCCTGCTTCAAGGAAATCGGACGGAATGGTCTGCCCTCCTGGTGCACCATGGTCCTGGTTCCGGAGCTGTAGCGTACCAGCTGGATTTCCGCGCCCCTGAGGATCGCAGAGCAACAGCCAGCTGGCGGCCAACGGAATGCGTTCTGCAGAGAACGGTACGACGTTGTGCGAACGACGATCTGACAGCCAGACCATAGCCGGAAACCGGCCAGACCGTAGCCGGATGATAGCCAGATGGCAGCCAGCGGATAGCTAGCTACATCAGGTCATAGGCAAAACCTATAGGCTAATCACGGAGCCGAATCAACGAGTCGGTCGGATGGGGCATTTATCCATCCCGGGCCTATCGGTTCACATGTCAACTAAGGGCGGATGCTTGCCGCGGGCACCTGGATGCGGCAAATCGGGGATCTGGATGCCCGAATCGGCCGCAAACCCATAGGCGCCGACTATGGGGCGACATTCGCCGATGATCCCTCGTTAAGCGGATCAGTTCCATGAGGTGCTTGGATTGCCTACCGACCCTCAGCGGCAACGAGCGCATTTTCGGCCAACTCCTGCCCCGCCTCCGTACCCAGGAAGGCGGCAGTCAACCCGGCACATGCGGTGTAGAACCCGCCAGGCATGACCGCCTTGAGCTTGGCGACGAACGTCGGGACCCAGCGGTTCAGGTGCTCGGTCACGAACTTCTGCTGCCGGTAGGCGTACGCATCAGCCGCCGATGCGTTCCCCTCGGCCCGGAAATCCCACTCTCGCCGGCAGAGGTGGGCCATGAAGCCCAACTCCAGGGCGAGGCTGTCCGGCATCGCGTCCCCGGCCTCGAACCCCTCGGCGAAGTACTCGGCGGCCACTGCAACCGCCGAATCGCCCCAGTAGAGGCCATCGAAGACCCGCCTGCTGCCGGGGTAATTGATCTCCGGTTGCGGCGGAAAATCGACGACGAGCTTATCGCAGTAGACAGACTCGCAGGGTACGACCTGACTCGCTCCGGGTGCGGAGAAGAGCATGGTGTACTCCACCGCCAGACCCTCGTGGATCTGCTCGGGCTCGGTCCCCCGCAGCCGCGCGCCGACCCCGGCCGCCTCCGGCTCATCGGCCAGAAGCCGGCTCAACTCGGCCTGCAGCGGTTCAGACCGCAGCGCATCCACCAGCTGCCGGTCCGGTACCGCGTAGAACAGCGTTGCCAGCAAGTCGTAGATGGCTGCCCTGGCCATCAAGTCATCCATTGCGATCCCTCCTTGCCTTCCGGCATGAGCCAGAGCCCGGGCGGGCGCCACCAGCGCCCGCCCAGTCCCTCAACCTCAGGCCTTATAGACCTTCACGCAGACTTCCTTGTGCAGAGCCATGCCGGAGATGGGATCGGACTTGGTGACGTTGAACTGCCCATCGGCCGTTCCCTTGCCCTTGGCCACTTCGCCGAACCCCCAGTGTCCAAATCCATGCTGCCAGCCCACGACCTCGGAATGCATCCCCTGGGTGACCTGCGCCTTGGCCTTCGCCTTGCCGTAAGGCGACTCGACCCAGACCACATCGCCAGTCTGAATGCCGAGCTTGCGGGCGGCTTCGGTGTTGGTGTAGAGCGGGTTCCACCCCTGGAGCTCCATCAGCAGCGGGTTGTTGAAGGTGCGGCTGTGGGTGTGGGTGACTTCCTTCCAGTTGACGAGGTAGAACGGATACCTCTGGTCAGGCTGCCAATCACGCTTCGTGTAGAACGGCATGGTCGGCAGCGGATTGCCGTTGGCATCCGTCTTCTTCGCCAAATCGGCGTTGTACAGCTCCACCTTCCGGCTGGGCGTGGTAAACCCAACGCACGGTTTGCCGCCCACCTGGACACCGATGATCGTCCTGGTGACATTGCCGTCTTTGTCCGTCGCCTCGGTGTAAATGGCGCCGTTCTTGTCGTCCACCTTTGCGGCGGCCACTTGTTCCGGCTTCAGCGGGTTCTTGAACTTCTCGTAAGTGGTGCCTAGGGTGTCGATCCAGACGCCGCCCTTCGCTTTGAGCTCGTCGAGCGTCATGTTCGGTGCACCGTTCTTCAGTTCCCAGGAAAGGTAGTCCTCATACTTGAGGCCGTCGAAGAACGGCTTGCCGTCGGCATCCTTCAGGCCCAGCCGCTTGCCCAGTTCGATCACAACCTGGTACTCCGGCAATTGGCCGAAGATTGGCTTGACCGCGGGCTGGCGCACGGCCATGGAAGACCAGGTAATCCAGTTGCCAATCAGGTCATGCCGCTCCAGGAAGAGCGTGCCCGGCAACACCAGGTCGGCCATGAGCGCCGTTTCGGACATGAAGTTGTCTACCACCACGAGGAACTCCAGCTTCTTCAGCGCATCAATGACGTTCTGCGTGCCCGGGACCGAGAGCACAAGGTTCTGGGCCGTCACAAAGGCCATGCGCGGTACATACGGACCCTTCCCCGTGCGCAGGTTCTCGATGATCTCGGAGTAGATACCGGAAGCGTGACCGAGCGGGTACTTCGTACCCAACCCGTCGACCCGGGGCTGGGAAATCTTCGGGTTCTTTACAACGTACCGCTTCTCGCCCCGCTTGTCGGGGATGATCATGGTCCCGGGCCGGTCGATGTTGCCGGTAATGGCTGCCAGTGCCGCGATGGCCCAACCGCCGAAGACGCCGTTGGAATGCTGGCCCGGGCCGGACCAGAAGTCGATGGTGGCCGGCCTGGTCGTACCCAGCTCCTTGGCGAGCCGTTCAATGTTGGCAGCGGGAATCCCGGTCTCCTTCTCGGCCCAGGCCGGGGTCTTGTCAGCGACGTATTGGCTGTACTCGTCGAACCCGACCACCCAGTCACGGACAAAGTCTTTATCGATGAGCCCTTCCCGAATGATGACGTTGGCCATGGCCAGCGCCAGGGCGCCGTCGGTGCCGGGGCGGATGGGTACCCATTCGGCTGCCTTGGTGGCAGTCATTGAGAGGTACGGATCGACGACCACCATCTTTGCACCGTTCAGAATGCCGCGGGTGATGACTGAAGGCAGGTGCGACCACTTGACAGCGGAAAGCGGATTCCAGCCGAAGTAGAGGATGTACTTGGACTGCACCGGATCGGACAAAGGCCGGTCATGGCCGACCGCCCGAATCCAGGAGGCCTTACGCGCCACATCGCAGAGGTTGGAGTGCTGGCTGAAGTTGGGGGTCTTGAACAAGTTGCAGAAGTCCTGCTGAATATGGACGAACGAGGAGTCCTCAGTGAACCAGAGCAGCTTGTGCTCCTCGCCGGCATCCTGTAGGGTCTTGAACTTCTTGGCCATGTGGTCCAGAGCCTCGTCCCATGAGATCTCCTTCCACTCCGGTGTTACATCCTTGCCCTTTTCCTTGGTGACCCGCAACAGCGGCTTCTTCAGGCGGTCAGGATCGTAGAGCTGTGCGATGGCAGCGTTGCCCTTGGGGCACATCGCACCGCCCTTCGCTTTCATGGCATAGTAGTCCGTGGAGATGTTGGAGACCCCGATGGGATTTTCCGGATTAGGCTCGATCTTGACGACCCGGCCGTCCGACACGAGGGCCTTGATGCCGGTGTTGCCACCGCACATCATACAGCAGGTCGGGATCCACTGGCCCTCGCGGGTCGAAGTCGGTGAAGACGGACTGCCGATCGTCCCAGTTGCCATCGCCTTCTTGGTCCAGCCCGGTCCGGCCGTGACGAGCGCACCAGCGGCGGTCGCCAGGCCGAGGAAATCACGACGTGAGAACTTACCCATGATCCTGCCTCCTATGAAAGGGGGATCTTCTGGCCACCGAGCACCAGGACGTACCGCATGGCCAGCACACCGATGAGGACCAGCGCCGAGGCAACCGCCTGCCAGGCAATCCGGGTGGCCGTGCGCCGGTTGAAGACGATGAAGAGCGGAATGAGAGCGCCTAGCAGGATCTCCACCCCAAGGAAGACCGGGGCGAATGAGCCGGTGAGCAGCAGCTTGGCAGCCGCCCTGGCCTCACCCTGTCCAGAGAGCAGGACCAGCAGATCAGAGCCGACCATGAACAGGTCGACCAGGATCACGCCGCCCAGGACCTTGCCGAGCGAGGCGTGCAGTTCGCTGTTCTCCGCCGCATGCTTCCGGTCGAGCACGATGCTGGTCAGGATCACCAGGGCGATGCCGGAGACGATGGCCGACACCAGGAAGAGCGTCGGCATGAGGGCGCTGTTCCAGAGCTCCCGCGACTTCGCGATGCCGATGATGAACCCGGTATAGCCGTGGACGGCCACCGCCAGGGGAATCCCCACGACACCAAAGAAGTAGGTCGCCTGATCGGCATTCAGCTTGTTCAGGCCCAAGGCGCCGCCAACGCGGTACCAGGCGCTGCCCTTGATCTCATCCCGGAACAGGAAGTAGGCGTAGAGCACCGCACTGATCGGGTAGAGCGTTAGCAGATAGGCGCCGTAGGAGATGGGGGACGTCGGGTTCTGGTAGATGATGACCCGGTAGAAGCGCAGGGGCTGCTCCAGGTCGGCGATTAGGAAGGCCGGGGCCACCACCAGTAGGACCGGTGCCAGAATGGCCGCGATGCGACCCAGGCGCTTGAAAGCGGTCAGTCCCAGGAGCCGAGTGAGCACCGAGATGAAGAACGATCCGGCGCTGAGCCCCGTGAAGTAGAAGTAGAGTGCGATAGGCCATTGGAAAGGCATGGCGTGGGGAACGTTATAGATGATCTGGCTGTTCACTTGTTGCCCTCCTTTCCGAAGCGCCCGTAACCGCCCTCGCCGTTCTCCGACTGGAGGAACGCATCCAGGCCGATATAGTAGACCTGCGGTTCCGTTCCCATCGCCGGCTTCAGCACCTGCACGGGCTGGGTCCCGACCAGTTTGGCCACTTCGCTGTTGGGGTCGTTGAGGTCGCCGAAGGTGCGGGCCTTGGACATGCACGTAACCACGCAGGCCGGCTGTCCACCGTCGGCCTGGCGATGCACGCAGAACGTGCACTTGTCGGCGGTCTTCGTCTCGGGGTTGATAAAACGGGCGTCGAACGGGCAGGCGGCCATGCAGTACTTGCAGCCGATGCACCGGTCGTAGTGTATCAGAACGGCGCCGTTGTCGGCCTTGTAGGAGGCCTCCACCGGGCAGACATCCACACACGGCGGGTTGTCGCAGTGGTTGCAGAGCCGGGGCAGCGCGACCTTGCGCACGTTGGGGAAGGTTCCCTTCTCGACAACCTTGACCCAGGAACGGAACACACCGACGGGGACTTCATACTCCTGCTTGCAGGAGACGCTACAGGCACTGCATCCGATGCACTTGCGCAGGTCAATGACCATGGCAAGGCGCTGCGTGCCCTTCGCCTTCTCGGGCGTTTCGGCGAGGGCAGGCACCGCCTGTCCAAGGCGGTTAACCGCGCCAACCGCTAAAAGGCCGGTGGCTGCTAGCCCCAACGCCTTCAACAAGCCAGCGCGGGTGGTCGGGTTCCCGGTCACCTGTCTTACCAGGTCCAACGACTCTTGCCCCATCACTGGCCGCGTCATTTCCTCATCCATAAAGGCCCTCCTTTCCTTGTCGGTATCATCATACCGACTGAAGAGGAGGGCCCGTAATCCGGGGGAACCCTGTTTCGCGCTCCGGGAAATCCCGGAGAGCACATGGCGCTAGTGTGTAGTAACCTATTGGGACTATCAGACCTTGACCAATCCGTGCTGGAGGGCGTAACGGACCATCTGGGCGCGGGTGGTCAATTCGAGCTTTCCGCTGATGTGCTCCTTGTAAGTCTCGACCGTGCGCACGCCAATCAGCAGGGTGTCGGCGATCTCCTGGTTGGTGTGGCCGAGGGCGATCATCCGCAGCACTTCGGTCTCCCGCGGGCTGAGGACGCTCTGGTCGGTCTGGGAGAGCACCGGGTCTACAGTAAGCATGCGCCCGGCCAGGGTCGGGTAAACGTAGGTGCTGCCCTGGGCAACGGCGGCGATCGCACAGAGCAGTTCCTGATCGGCTGCCTCCTTGAGCACGTACCCGGCGGCACCGGCCTTGAGCACCGTGCGGACGTAGGTCGTGTCATCGTGCATCGTGAGGACAAGCACCCGTATTTCCGGGTGGCTCTGGTGGATTTGCCGGAGCGCACACGGGCCACCGCACCCGGGCATGTTCAGGTCAAGCAACACCAGGTCCGGGTGGAGTTCGTCCACCAGGCGCACAGCCTCCTCACCGGTGGAAGCCTCCCCCACGACCATCAGCCCGGGTTGGGTCTCCAGCAGCAGTCGCAGACCGGTGCGCAGGACCCGGTGGTCATCCGCAATCACGATGCGCACTCGGTATCGCCCCCCCTGTCGGGAGTTTCGCAAACACGGTCGTCCCGGCTCCGGGGCGGGACTCAATGGTCAGGCTGCCGCCCAACAAGGTCGCCCGCTCACGCATACCGAGCACACCCGAGGCCTCACCCAGTCGTGTGGGGTCGAAGCCGATTCCGTCATCCTCCACCACGGTCGCCACGGCCTCTCCACGCAGGTCGAGGACAATGCTGGCGCTTCGGGCTCCGGCGTGACGGGACACATTGGTCAGCGCCTCCTGAACGATGCGGTAGGCCGCGGTCTCCACCTCGGAGGGCAGCCGGCGGGACTCGTCTCCCACCACCTGGAAGTCCACGGCCAGCCCATGGTGGCGGGCAAAGTCAGATACGTGCCGGCGCAGGGCGGGAACCAACCCAGCGTCGTCCAGGACACTTGGGCGCAACTGGCGGGACAACTGGCGCACAGACTCCAGGGTGCGGGCGGCAAAGACCCGCAGTTCGGCCGAGCGCACCCGCACTTCTTCGGGGTCGCCGGCCGCCTGTTCCAGGAGCTTGAGCCCCACCATGAGGCCCGTGATCGCCTGGCCAGTGTCGTCGTGCAACTCCCGGGCGATGCGCTTGCGCTCGTCCTCCTGCACGGTCATGAGCTTTTGCAGCAACTCTGTGCGCAGTCTGGCATGGGTCTCCAAACTCTGGCGGGAATCCGCCATACTCTCTAGCATCTGGTTGAACGCCCGGACCAGTTCGCCGATTTCATCGTCAAACCGAACCTCGGCCCGGCCGGTCAGGTCTCCGGCGGAAGCAGCGCGAGAAATCTGAACGAGCTTCAGGACCGGCTCGGTCAGCAGCCCGGTCAGATACCAGGCGAAAGCTGTGCCAAGCAGTGCGATCAGCACGATGGCCGCCAACAGGTTGCGTTCGACCCGGACGACGGCGCGATAAAGCCCTGCCTCCGACATGCCGGTGTGCACAGTCCCGATATCCGTGGTGACGACGGGCGAGACCGCTTCACGAATCCTACCCTCGTCCGTGTCCAGAATGCGCACCGGCAGATCCGAGTCGAGCAGGCTGTCGTCCGAATTGAGCAGGTCTGTGGGAAAGCCGCCGACGAAGGTATGGGCCACCACCCGTCCCGTACCGTCCTGGACGAATACGTAGCGGACGTCGCTGTTGTTGGCCAGGGTGTCGCGCAGGATCTGGTAGACCTGAAGGTGGTCCCTGGTCAGTAGCGGATCGGCGATGCGTGCGGCCACATCGCGTGCCAGCGAGACGCCCCGCTTGTCCAGTTCCGTGCCAACCGTGCCAATCAGAGCCGCCCGGCTCTGCAGGATGGCGCCGATTCCCAGCAGCAACACCAATCCCACACCGAGACCCATGATCTTGCCTCTGATGCTGACCGCATGCAAGACGGTCAGCAGGTTGGACCAGCCGCGTGCGATCACTTGCCCCTCACCTTCTCTGCCAGGCGACGGACGGGATCGTACCAGCGGTCGTCCGGTGCGACAAAGCGCTCGATATCCAGCTCCGCCAGGATGCGCCGGCCCTCCGGCGTCTCATGGAGCGTCAGCAGGGTCTGCTTGAGCTTCTGCTTCAGCTCCGGCTGGAGCTTCGGATTCACCACGATCGGCGGGGCGCCATAGGCCTCCGACCGCCCGATGACGACCAAGCGGCGGCCCAACTGCGGGTCCTGCTTCACTGTCAGCTCGTAGACGAGGCTGTCCACGGCCGCGCCATCGACAAGACCCTCGTCCACAGCCTTGATCGAATTGTCATGGCTGTAGGTGAAGGTCGTTTGGCGAAAGAAACGATCAGGCGTAAGACCCCGGTCCAGCAGTAGCCCCTCGGGATAGAGCCGTCCCGTGGTGGAGATGGGGTCGGTGAAGGCGAAGGTACGGCCGCGCAGATCGTCGAAGGTGGCGATGCCGCTGTCCGACCGGACGATGATGTAGGAATAATACTCGGGGTGCCCCTTGACCACAGGCACGGCGATGGCTTCCATGCCGAAGTCGCGCTGGCCAAGCACATAGGCGTAGCTGCACACCAATGCGACCTCCACACCGCCGGATTGCACCAGTTCGTTGGTCTCTGCGTACGTGTGGCGTTGCACGACCTCGACGGAACGGCCTACCTCACGGGCCATGTATCCGTAGAGTGCACTGTAGCTCTTGAGCGTCTCAACGGGCGAGATCAGCGCGGCCGACCCGATGCGCAGTTGAGTATTGGCGCTGCCAGCCAGGGCGACTGGTTCTGACATGCTGGGGTCCAGGCGCTGCAGGTTCACTTGGTGACTCTTGCGCGCGCCCACGCATCCGGGAAGCAAAAGGGAGAGGACCAAAACGCAAACAACCAGACCGTTTATGGTCTTCGGGCGCGTCATTGCCTCTCCCCCTCGATGGGTCTATGTGATTTTGATTCTATTCCCTGCCTCAGCGCCCCGGAATCCGTCCGAGACCGGATTGGAGGGGGCCGGGCAGTAGTCAGATTGCGTGCCTCGGGCTAGTCACTCTTCGCCCCAGATGTGCAGATCGGGCACCGCGGCGATCTCCCCGATCGCCTGGGCGTGCTCCAGGAAGGTGCGCAGGCCACGCCGGTAGCGGGGGCCAAACTCGTGGCGAATCAGGTCGAAGTAGTCCTCCGTCACCAGATTGGGCAGGCCCCGGCGGCGAACCGCCTCCGCCACCATCTCCTGGCGGTGGGCCCACGAGTAGTCCTGCGAGGCATTGAAGAGGCGGGCCACGGCCCGCATGGCGGCGGGGTTGCGCTCCGCAAACTCCCGGCGGGCCACCCAGAGGGCATAGACCATCAGATGACCGGTCAGGGCCTTCCACTCGCTGCCCATATCGGCGCACGGAATCTCCGGGTGGGCGAGGGCGGCCATAAGGGCATCATCGCCGATGAGAAGGGCGGCATCGTGGTCTTGCAGCATGGCGGTCAGGTCAGGCTGCGCCACCCGGTAGTCCGGCGTCACGCCGTACTGCTCCCGCAGGATGATCTTGGTCAGGACCACGGAGGTCGCCGAGGCGGCGGTCAGGGCCACGGGCCGGCCATTCAGCTCGCTGAGAGGGCGCTTGTGAAAAAGGAGGATGGAGGCGACCCGGCCATCCGCGCTGATCGACAGGTTGGGCATGATCACGCAGCGGTCCGCATAACGCGCGTATTCAATGGAAGAGATGGGCGTAACATCCAGCTCACCGGCCAGGAAAGCCCGGTTCATAGCGGTCGGCCGGCCCTTGCGCACGTCGACCGCGAGGTCGACGATGCCCTGCTCAATCCCAAAGTAGACGGGCAAACAGTTGAGGTAGTCGATGTAGCCGAGGCGGACGACCGGGGTCGGGGCCTCGGCGGTCCGGCCAGAGTCGGATGGACGGCGCAGGGGTTCCATCGGAAACCTCCTTGTGGTCTCAGGCGTACCGCTCCAGGATGTCGTACTGGGTGTTGCGCTTGGCCGGGATGCGACCGGCGTCCTTGATCAGCCGCACCGCTTCAGCCGGCGTGATCCCATAGACCGTGCCAGCCGAGGCGACCACGTTCTCTTCCATCATGGTGCCGCCGAAGTCGTTGCAGCCGCACTCCAGGCTGATTTGCCCAATGCGGGGGCCCTGCGTGACCCAGGAGGCCTGGATGTTTGCCACGTTATCCAGGAAGATGCGGGAGACCGCCAGGGTGCGGAGATACTCGTAGCTCGAAGTCACGACCCCGTTGTGCAGACCCTCGGCCACCAGGGGGGTATTCCCCGGCTGGAAGGTCCAACAAATGAAGGCCCGGAAGACGCCCTCGCCGTCGGCGTCCCGGGTCCGGTCCTGAACCTCCCGGATGCGCAGCATGTGCTCGACCCGCTCCTCCAGGGTCTCGACGTGGCCGAACATCATGGTGGCGGTGCCTTTCAGCCCTACCGCCGCGACAGTCTCGTAGGTCGTCAGCCAATCCGCGGCCGGGTCCTTTAGCGGTGCGATGATCGACCGGGGCCGCTCTACGAGCACCTCGCCGCCGGCACCCGGCACGGAGTCGAGACCCGCCTCGTGCAGGGCGAGCAGCACATCCCGCACCGACATCTTGAAGACCCGGGCGAAATGGCGGATCTCCGAGACGGAGAAGCTGTGGATGGTGATCTGCGGGTAGGCCGCCTTGATCTTGCGGCACATCTCGGTGTAGTAGTCCAGGCCCAGCCTGGGATGGTGCCCGCCCTGGATCAACAGCTGTGTGCCGCCGGAGGCCGCCAACTCTGCCACCTTGGCCAGGATCTCCTCGTGGGTGAGGACGTAGGCGTCCTCATCGTCGGCATGGCGGAAGAAGGCGCAGAATTTGCAGTCCGTCACGCAAATGTTGCTGTAGTTGATGTTCCGGTCCACCACGAAGGTGACCAGGTTGTCGGGGTGGAGGCGACGGGTAATCGCACCCGCCACGAGCCCAAGGCTCCCCAGATCACCCTCCTTCATGAGCGTAACGCCCTCATCGTAGGTCAGGCGAACGCCATCCAGAGCCTTGTGCAGGATCCGCTCCACCGCCATTGTGGGCTCAGGGCGCAGGAGGGCGGCCTCAATTTGCTTGCTCATACCTGCTTACCCTCCTCGTCTAGCAGTGCAACCGGGGTCTTGCGCCGTCCGCCCCACCAGATGGTGCCGTCCGCCTTCGCCTGCTCGGCCAAGGACAGGTGGATGTTCTCCGACGTGTAGCCGTGGATGGCGCCGGCGGTGACCATGCTGGCATCGGGCTCGGCTGGATACGCCTGAACCGTCTGGTAGACCGTGTTCCGCTCGACCGGGATGCGCCCGGCCTCCCAGATCATGCGCAGCAGTTGCTGGAGTTCGGTATACTGAGCGGTCTGGGCCCCCGCCATATGGTAGATCTTCTCCTCCCGCACCGTGCCATCGATGTCGTTGGCGCCGAAGTGCAGGGAGACCTGGGCGATGGCGGGGGAACTGCTGATCCAGTAGCACTTGACGTGATCGAAGTTATCCAGCATAAGGCGGCCGACGGCCAGAGCCCGCATGTCATCGTAGCCACTGGGACCGGACAGGTCATCGAGGTCCGTGTTGTCCGGGTGGAAGCGCAAGGGGATGAAGGCCTGGAAGCCCCCGCTCTGATCCTGCTGCTCCCGCAGCCGTACCATGTGGTCGACTCGCTCCTCGGGGGTCTCGACCGTGCCGTACATCATGGTCGCGTTGGACTTGAGGCCGAGGCGATGGGCGGTCTCGTGGACCACCAGCCACTCCTCCGCCGTCTCCTTCGGCTTGCAGATGATGTCACGCACCCGTTGTGCGAAGATCTCCGCGCCGCCCCCGGTCATGCTGCCAAGGCCGGCGTCGATCAGCGTCAACAGCACCTGCTCCAGAGGGAGCCCGCTTAACTTGGTGAAGTGGAGCATCTCGATGGCGGTGAAGCACTTCAAGTGGATGTCTGGCAGCTCGGCCTTCACGGCACGCAGCATCGCCGGATACCACTCCCACGGGAGGTCCGGATGCAGACCGCCGACCATGTGGAGCTCAGTGGCGCCGTTTGCGGCTGCGGCTTTGGCCTTCTCCACGATCTCATCCGTGGAAAAGGTGTAGCCATCGGGACTGCGACGGGTCTTGCCGAAGGCGCAGAAGCGGCAGTGGATGGCGCAGAGGTTGGAGTAGTTGATGTGCGCGTTATTATTGAAAAAAACCCGGTCGCCCACCCGCAGTCGGCGAGCCAGATTGGCAAGCTGTCCCACGGCAAACAGGTTCGGGTGCCGGATCAGGGTGACGCCGTCGGCAAAGGAGAGGCGCTCGCCAGCCACGACCTTGCGGTGGATGGCGGCCAGTTCGGACGGGAGGGTGCGCTCCAGCAGGCTCATCGCTCGACCCCTTTATGGTTGAGACTGAGTATTGGGCAGCCTTCGTAATGATATCATGAAGGACCCGGGGGTCTGAGTGGGAATCTCTCACAGTGGCAGCTCCGGACACCATGTTGTCCAAATTCGGACGCGGGAGCGAGGCGCTCACTGTCGTAAAGTATTCGTGGGGTGAGCAACGTTGAACAAGCCGAAGCTCCCGATTTTGACCAATCGGGCTGATACGCTCAAGTATGTGGATGGTGTGGTACAGGTCCTGGACCGGCGAAAGCTGCCAGAGCAGGTGGTCTGGGTGGAGTGCCGGGATTTCCGGGCAGTCGCCCAGGCGATTGTGGATATGGTGATCCAGGGGGCGCCCCCCCTGGCTTACGCGGCTGGGTACGGGCTGGCGCTGGCGGCACGGGAGTTCCGCGGGTTGGGGGCTGCCGCCTACCGGGCGGCGCTGGTGGAGGCCTACGGTCTGCTGCGGTCGACGCGTCCAACCGGGGCAGACATCTTTCCGTTGATGGACCGAGCGCTGGCGTTGGCTTTAGCGGCTGTGGATGCCGGGGATTCCGCCGAAGCGGCCGTGGTCGCTTTCGTGGACGAGCAGATCCAGGCGGGAGACCGGGCGGCCCGATTGAGCGGCCGGTATGCGGCGGATCTTCTGGTGGATGGCGACCGCATCCTGACCCACTGCTTTGCGGGGGCGGCCCTGAACTACATGCTTTACTACGCGGTCTCGGACGGCAAACGAATTGAACTGATCGCCACCGAAACCCGGCCGTACCTGCAGGGGGCACGCCTCACAGCGGCGCAGGCCAAGGAGATCGGGGTGCCTGTCACACTGATCACGGACAACATGCCCGGTTATCTCTTCTACCGTGGGATGATCACCAAGTACGTGACCGCCGCCGATTCCATTTCGTTGGATGGACACATCTCGAACAAGATCGGGACGTTCCAGTACGCCGTGCTGGCGCACCAGTTCGGCGTCCCGTTCATCGTGCTCGGGTACGACGGGCCGGACCCGGACCGGCCCGATGCGGCCTCCATCCCCATCGAGGAGCGTGACCCGGAGGAGGTCTTCTACTGCCGGGGAGTGCGGACGGCGGTAGAGGGCATCAAGGGATACTATCCCGCCTTCGATATCACCCCGCCGACCTTCGTCAGCGTGATCGCCACGGAGCGGGGGCTGTTCTCGCCCTGGAACATCAAGGATTACTTCCGTACAGGAGGCTAGCCGGTGGCGAAGACGCTGATCATCGGGGGCACGGCGGCTTACCACCTGGACGTCTCTGGTGGGGAGCTGTTTTCCGTGGACACGCCGTACGGGTCGGCCGGACCGGTGCTTGCGTTCACGCACCGTGGGCAGTCTTGCGCCTTTCTCTCCCGGCACGGTGGGCAAGGGCGGCTGGGGGTGACACCGCCCTTCATCAATTATCACGCCAACGTGTGGGCGGCGCGGGAGCTGGGGTGCAGTCGAGTCCTGAGCTGGAACAGCGCGGGCTCGCTGGTCCGGTCGCTGGCGCCGGGGAGCCTGGCGGTGGTGAGCGATGTGATCGACTGGACGCGGGGGCGGCGGTCTACGTTCGGGGGCGTACCTGGGTCGGGGCCCCTCTTCTCTCCCTCGCTGCGGGCTGCTCTGGTGAGTGCCGCCGCTGCGTGCGGCCACCGGGCGGCGCCCGGGGCGGTCTACGCCGCCACCGAGGGGGCGCGGTTGGAGACGCCGGCTGAGATTCGCCTGCTGGCGGCGGCGGGGGCCGAGTTGGTAGGGATGACCCTGGCGCCCGAAGTTTTCCTGGCCCGTGAGTTGGGCCTGGACTACGGTTCGCTCTGCTGGGTCTCGAACTACGCCACCGGCGTCCCCTACGATGGCCCGGAGCAGCGCCTCTTCGGGCCCGAGATCGGGCCGCTCATGTTCGGCATCATCCTGAAGTTGCTGGAGGAGGAGAGCGGACATGGGGCATGATGTGGTCTTGATCCTACCCGGGGGGCCAGGTGAGGTACGGCATGAGACGCCCTACGGGGTCGTGACTGGGCGGCCCGGGGTCCTGTTCCGAGACCTGAAGACGGATGCGCGTGCCCTCATTTACGCGGCCAAGGCGTCGGGAGCACGGCGGGTGCTAGCCAGCGATGTGGTCCAGGCGATCAGCCCGCTCCTGGAGCCCGGTGACTTGCTGGTCCCGGCTGATGCGGTGGACCAGACCCGCCTGCGCCCTGCGACCTTTTTCGTAGGCAAGGGCTATGGGTTCATCCGGCTGGATCCGCCGTTCTGTCCTGTGCTGGGACAGGCTTTATATGAAGCGGGGCGGTCAGTCTCAGCTCGTCTGTTTCAGCGGGCGACTTACGTCTGCGCCGAGGGGCCCCGTGAGGCCACCCCTGCCGAACTGCGCATGTACCGACAGTGGGGGGCAGATGTGGTCGGCAC
>DAHVXO010000178.1 GCA_027356675.1 Symbiobacteriaceae bacterium
TCTTCAGGAAGCTGGCCCACCAGGCCTGCACGAGCGGCTTGGCACCGGGCTTGGCCGGGACGCTGTTGGCGATGGCGCCCTTGATGAAACCGGAGGCGTTGAACGGGGTTGCGCCGCTGACCTTGTGCCAGCCGGCCTCGACCCACTGATAGCCCAGGTACAGGCGGATGATCAGCCACATCCAGCTACCCTTCGCGCCCTTCAAGTACTCCATGATTCCGTTCCTCCTCTAAATGAATTCCGAGTAACAAAGATAAGAGCATGTCGGAAGTAAACCCCATTTTTCCTACAAAGTTCTTCATTCTCACACAACTATAATCCCAATAGTCCGGGCGACTCCATCCACGAATGTTATCAAAATCACATGGTAATATAGAACTATGCGCAGTGAGCTAGAAGAGTATGGTAGCCTGACCGTGTAGCCCCAAGTATCACTGACGGGTGCAGGAGGTTCGCCGGTGCGTCTGGAACTCTCATTTGGAAGGTGCAGTGGCCGTCACAAACGTCAAGAGCGCGTGAAAAGGTTCGGCTTTGGCCGTTGACCCAACAGGTAAAACCACGCGCGGCACCGAATAGGCATTAGCATAAGTTGCATTTCACCTAAAATCCCCAAAGTTATTGGTCTGGTAAATTTAGATGGAGGTAGTGTTTGGTGGCAACCTGCGCTTTGTTCATTGACTACGAAAACGTCTTCAAGTCCCTTCGGGGGCAGAACATCAACACAACCCATAAACAACTCGCCGAGATCTTCAAGGCCGAAGCCAACCGGTTCGGGGAAGTCATCTACGCGCGTGCTTACGCACCATGGGACATCTTCCCGGAGGCGATGTCCGTCTTTGATCGGCATGACATCAAACCGGAGTACGTGGAGGGTGGGCGCAAGGACAACGCAGACCTGGTCATGAGCTTGCAGATCCAGGAGTTCTTACGCATCCCCGGCCGCGACGCGGACACCTTTATCCTGGTGACCGGCGACGGGGATTTTGTTCATGTGATCCGGATCTTGCAGCAGGAGCAGAAGCGGGTCGTGGTCTGGGGAGTCGAAGGCTCCATCAGTACACGTCTGCTGGCCCGGGTCTCTGACCTGGTCAACATCCAGAGCCTGCTGGCGGGTCATGGGATCGTGCCGGGGAACGGCGCTGCGTCCGAGGCGGGCGGGCACCGGGCACCGGCTCGGACGGAGGGCCCGCCGTCCAAGGACATTGCGACACGGGCACTCATCCTGCGGGCGGAGGGCGTCATGCTTGCGCGCGGGTGGGTGCAGGTCCCCTTCCTGACCCTCATGCATGAGATGTCTACTTCAAACATCTTCGGCGAGGACAGCGAGCAGCGCCGCCTTCTGATTGTAAGGTCCCTGGAGGACGGCATTCTTGAGACCAAGAAGCAACCCAACCCCAAGCGCCCCGGGACCGACACAACGTTTGTGCTCCTGAAGAAGGACAATCCGACAGTGACCCATACGCTCCAGTCCATCTCACGGGTCATCGCGCATATGCGCCAGGTGCTGGGCTCGATGCCAGGGGCCAACTGGGTCGCCTACGGACTCCTCGACAAGGTGCTGGCCAGCGATGCGTCCATGCCGCATGGGCCGGCCGGAGAGCCCGACCGCCGGGCCTGGATTGACCTGAGTATCGCTGAAGGCCTGATCCGGCTGGAGCGCAAGGAGAATCCCAAGAACCCGGAATTCCCGACCTCCGCCCTCTTCTTGGCGGAAGAGCATCCGCTGGTGCAGCAGATCATCCCTGGCGAGGACATCTCACCGATGCTCCGGCGTCTGGTCATCCATATGGATCACTACCTGACTCGCACCGGCTACGCCTGGATGTCCATGGGCTTGCTGCGGCAGCAACTCACCGTGTACGGTCAGCAAGAGATGGAGCGGGCCATTCGGGTCGCCAACGAGTCTGGCCTGATCATCATCCGGCAGCAGCCGAACCAGTTCGGGAGCCGTCCGACGACCGGTGCATACCTGCAGTCGGATAGCCAGGCCGTTGTCGAGACCCTTGCCGAGCGCGACCATCGGCTCGACCAGTTGCTTCAGATGTATCTTGAACGTGACGTGGTTCCGCGACCCACCTTGGAGTCGCACTTGGAGGATCTGCTGGCTGGCGTCATCCCAGGGCCTCAGGAATGGCTGGATCTCCTCGTCAGCCACCAGATTCTCAGCCACGGCACAACGGCAGAGGGCGAAGCGGGGTACTCTCTCAACCGGCAGCATCCTGTGGTTTCACGGCGCATAAGCGTGGTCTTATAAATTCATTACCGGTAGCAACGCCCTTCATGCGCTCTTGGCGTGAAGGGCTTTTTTCTTGCCCAAGCGGACCCCGGTGCGCGCCCTAGGTCCCTTTCCGAGACTTTCCGCTCATTAACGCGCGCAAGCCCTACGTGGTACGCTTAGTTTGGTTTAAAGCACCAGGGGGTGGTCCGCATGTGGACCGCGCTGCGTCGAATCGAATGGTTCCGGAACAGCCGGCGCGCGGAGCCGGACCCGGAAATTCAGCCATGCAGCAAATGCCAGCGGTGTGTGAACGCGTGTCCTACCGGGGCCTTGCACTACCGCGACGGCCTTTGGTCGCTGGACTTGGAACTCTGCCATCTGTGCGGGGATTGTGCGTCTGTCTGTCCGAACATCCTGATCAACGAGCAGAAATCTTACCCAGCTTGAACAGTCTCCCCGCAGATACGGCAAGAGGAGGGCAACCGCCCACCTCTTGCTGTTCTTTTTACTTGTCGTCGATGGTGAGCTTTCACGCAGACTGCGCAAACCGTCAGCCTTTGTGACGAGGATAACAATCTCTTTTATGCGAGAAAGGCAGGACTTTTGGTACGAACATTTGAATAGGCTGGTTACTGAATGACGGTTCATTCAGAATGGGGCTGGGGTTATGATCCGCTGAGTTGGGTCAGGAGGGGGAGGGGAATCCATGAACCAGGGTTATTCCGCAAAGCCCTGGCTACAAGCCTATCCGGCTGAGGTGCCCGCGACGCTTTCGTATCCCGAGGAACCACTGTACAACCTACTTGAACACGCAGCCGACCGCTATCCAGACAATGACGCCACCATCTTCTTTGGGGCCCGGCTCACCTACCGGGAAGTACGGACGCAAGCAAGGCGCTTGGCAGCCGGCCTACGCGAAATCGGCGTACAAAAGGGCGAACGGGTCGCCATCATGCTGCCGAACTGCCCCCAGGCCGTGATCGCCTACTACGGCGTACTCATGGCCGGCGCGGTCGTGGTGCAGGTGAACCCGTTGTACACGCAGCGGGAGCTCAAGCACCAGATCGCCGACAGCGGCGCCCGGGTCATGATCACACTGGACTTGCTATCTCCCAAGTTGCGGGGGCTCGGACTCTCTCACATCGCAATTACCGGCCTCCCGGAGTACATGCCGATTCCGACCAAATGGCTGGCCCCGCTCAAGTTGAAGCCCCCGAAGATCCCGTATGGCGGCCTCTTCATGCGCTGGGCCGACCTCATGTGCTGCGATCCCCTTGAGCAGCCGGTCCCGGTGGATGCGAAGGCGGACGTCGCCCTGCTGCAGTACACAGGCGCGACGACGGGCCTGGCCAAAGGCTGCATGCTGACGCATCGCAACCTTATGGCCAACGTGCAACAAACAGCGGCATGGCTCTACCGCATAAGACCCGGCGATGGCGTCATCACGATGGCGGCGCTCCCGCTCTTCCACGTGTATGGCATGACGACGGTCATGAATTTCACCATCTTCCTTGGCGGTACGCTGCTGCTGCAGCCCAAGTTCGAGGCGAGCCAGACCCTGAAGCTCATTCAGAAGTTTCGTCCGTCGCTCTTCCCCGGTGCCCCCACCATGTACGTGGCGCTCAACCATTCGCCTCATGTGGAGAAGTACCAGCTCGACTCGATCGAGGCCTGCATCTCCGGGGCGGCGCCGCTGCCTGTTGAGGTGCAGCAGACCTTTGAGCGACTCACCGGCGGACGGCTGGTCGAAGGCTACGGCCTGACCGAGGCCAGCCCGGTGACCCACGCCAACCCAATCTGGGGAGAGCGCATCGAAGGCTCCATCGGCGTGCCCTGGCCGGACACGGAGGCTCGCATTGTCGATTCCGCGACTGGGAAAGACCTCCCCGTCGGCGAGGTGGGTGAGCTCATCATCCGCGGACCGCAGGTCATGCTCGGCTATTGGAACCGCCCCGATGCCACCGCAGAGACCCTGCACGATGGGTGGCTCTTCACCGGCGATATGGCGCGCATGGACGACCGTGGCTACTTCTATATCGTCGATCGGAAGAAGGACCTGATTATCGCCGGTGGCTTCAATATCTATCCGCGTGAGGTGGAGGAGGTCCTCTACCTGCACCGGGGCGTCAAGGAGGCCGTGGTGGTCGGCGTGCCGGACGAGTACCGGGGCGAGACCGTGAAGGCCTACATCGTGCCCAAAGAGGGCTCCACCCTCGACAAGAGCGAGATCACGGACTTCTGCCGGCAGAACCTCGCGTCTTTCAAAATTCCCCGCCTCATCGAATTCCGAACGGAACTGCCGAAATCGATGGTGGGAAAGGTACTGCGGCGGGTCCTTCTCGAAGAAGAGATGAAGGCCATGGAACAGAAGGGGGTGGGGTAGGGTTGGTGTTACGCAGCAGCGACAAGTACGCCGCGATCCTGGATTCCGCCCAATCGATCATCGCCAGGCAGGGATACCATCGGGCGCAGATCTCTCGGATCGCGGCCGAGGCAGGCGTCGCTGCCGGCACCGTCTACCTCTACTTTAAGAACAAGCCGGACTTGCTGGTCTCGCTGTTTCGTGATCGGCTGGGTACACTGATCGAACAGGCTCGCGGGAATCTGACTGAGACCGATGACCCGCTGGAACAGCTCAGGCGCTTCATATGGCACCATCTGCACGCCTTGGCCAGCAGCAAGGATCTGGCGATGGTGACGCAAATTGAGATGCGTCAGGCCGACCTGAGCGTCCAGCAAGAGATCAGCCAGATCATGAAGGGCTATTTCCATGTGATCGATGAGATTGTCGAGGCAGGGCAGGCGACTGGCGTCTTTCGACAGGTTGACTCCCGCCAGATCCGGAACCTGGTGTATGGGACCCTGGACCAGACCGTGACCGCCTGGATTATGGCCGGCTGCCGCTTCGATCTGGAGTCGTTGGCTGACCCTACGTTCCAACTCGTGGCAGGTGGCGTGTGTGAGAATGAGCAAGGGGGAACGCAGAGGCATGGACATCCTGGTGCTGCTTAAGCAAACGTTCGATACTGAAGCCAAAATCGTGGTCAAGGATGGCCGCATCCTCGACGACGACGCGACCCTAATTATCAACCCCTATGATGAATACGCAGTCGAGGAGGCTCTCAAGATCCGGGAGGCTCAGGGCGGGACGGTGATCGTGGTGTCGGTGGGGTCCGACCGGACTGAGGAGGCGCTCCGCCGGGCACTGGCCATGGGCACCGACGAAGCTGCCCTGATCGAGCCCCCCGCAGGTGCGGATGAGTACACCATCGCCAGCCTTCTGGCGGCCTGGGCCCGCACCCGGACCTTCGATCTCATTCTGGCCGGCAACGTCTCGGTCGACAGCGGCGCAGGCCAGACCGGCGTGCGCGTGGCGGAAGCCTTGGGACTGCCCCACGTGGCAGCGGCGCTCAAGATCGAGGTCGGCGGCGGCAAGGCTACCGTCCACCGGGATGCCGAAGGCGACACCGAAATTCTGGAGGTGTCCCTGCCGGCACTGGTGACCGCCCAGCAGGGTCTCAACGAGCCCCGGTACCCGTCTGTACCCGGTATCATGAAGGCGAAACGCAAGACCATCACCCGGATCAAGGCCGCTGAGCTGGATGTGGACGCCCCGGCCCGCTCTGGCGTCACTTCGGTCTACCAGGCTCAGCAGAACCGGCTGGGGAAGATCGTCAAGGGCTCTCCCGCCGAGCAGGCCAAGCAGCTGGTTGAACTGCTGCGCGGCGAAGCCAAGGTCATTTAAGGGGAGGGCGAATACAAAATGGCACGCAACGTATTGGCGGTAGCAGAAATCCGCAGCGGGGTTGTCCGCCCCGTCTCATTCGAGTGCATCGCCGCCGGGCGCAACGTGGCCGAAGGCGGCACGGTTACAGCTGTCCTGATTGGTCAGGATTCCAAGTATGCCGCTGAGCTGATCCAGCGGGGTGCCGACCGGGTCGTCACTGTCACAGGCAGCCACCTGAGCAACTATACCCCTGAGGGCTGGGTCGGCGCCCTGCAGGCCGTTAACCTGGAAATCAAGCCTGACGTGGTTTTTTTCGGTCACACCGGCATCGGTCGGGACCTGGCGCCCCGCTTCGCCATGCGCAACGCGGCCGGCATGGTCTCGGACGCCACGGACGTCAAGGTGGGGAGCGGCAACATCGTCTTCACCCGCCCGGTATACGCCGGCAAGGCGTATGTGACGCAGGTGATCAAGCAGGGTCTGGTTGTGGCGACCATTCGCCCGAACAACTTGCCGTTCCTGTCCGCCGACGCGGGCCGCACCGGCGACGTGACCGACATGGCCGCACCCCCTGCCGACCTGCGGACCGTCATCAAGGAAGTGGTGCGCAAGGCCGCGACCGGCGTGGACCTGACGGCCGCCAAGATTGTCGTCTCGGGCGGACGTGGTGTCAAGAGCGCCGACGGCTTCAAGCCTTTGTACGAACTGGCGGGCGTGCTTGGTGCCGCAGTGGGCGCCTCCCGCGCTGCTGCAGACGCCGAGTATTGCGATTACGCCCTGCAGGTCGGACAGACGGGCAAGACGGTCACCCCGGACCTCTACATCGCCTGCGGCATCTCCGGTGCGATCCAGCACCTCGCAGGCATGAGCGCCTCCAAGGTGATTGTGGCGGTCAACAAGGACCCGGAAGCACCGATTTTCAAGGTGGCTGACTATGGGATCGTCGGCGACCTGTTTGAGATTGTCCCGCTGCTGACGCGAGAGTTTAAGGCTTTACTGGGCTAACGGCGCCATCGGGTAGGCACCGGTGGCCACTTGCCCATGATCACGGCCTACCAAACGTTCGGGTTAC
>DAHVXO010000191.1 GCA_027356675.1 Symbiobacteriaceae bacterium
GCAGTGAGGGGGGTGGGTGGGTGTTCTCGCTGTTCGACCGGAAGAAGCGCACCAGTGCTCCGCCTGCGGAAGGGCAGCGCAAGCTCCACATCCCGGAGTCCCTCTACCGTCGTATGTTGAACCAGTGCCGTGAGGAGGTACCCCTGGAGGCCTGCGGTCTCCTGGTGGGTGCCGTGGACCGCGTGGAGGCGGCCTACGCGACTGATAACGAGCACCGCAGCCCAGTCATTTATAAGGTGGATGACCGGCAGCTTCTGCAGGTCTTCCGAGACCTGCGGACGGAGAAGCAGGAGATCATCGGGATCTACCATTCGCATGTCAGGTCTGAGGCGGTGCCATCCCGGACCGATATCGACCAGGCAACCTGGCCGGAGGCGTACTACGTGATCGTCTCGCTGGCGGGGCGCCGCCCCCAGGCTCGGGCGTGGCGGATCGTCGACCAGCAGGTGACCGAGCACCCGGTCGTGGTCCACCGCGAGTTCGCCGGCACATGGCATGACCTGCGCCAGGCGGTCCGCACTTCGGGGGAATCCCAGGTCCGCCGAGACATACCGTAGTAGCGGAGCAGCCGGTGGGGGTGAAGACGGGTGGCGCTTCAGCAGCTGGTGATTGGGCAGCATCTGCTGCAGCGGGTGCTGGAGCATTGCCTCGAAGAGAAGCCCTTCGAGGCTTGCGGGATCATGACGGGTCATGACGGAACGGTGCTCCACGTCTACGCGACGGAGAATGCCAGGCGCAGCCCCGTGTTCTATGAGGTGGACCCGGTGCAGCAGGCACAAGTCCTCGGGGAGATGGCCGGGCGGGGTCATGAGCTGATCGCGATCTACCACTCCCATCCCACCACGCCTGCCGAACCGTCCGCCAACGATATCCGCCTGGCGGTCCACTGGCCCGACGCACTCAGGGTGATCATCTCGCTGGCGGGGCCCAGCGACATGCGAGCGTTCCTGATCCAGCACGGGAAGGTGGCGAACGTACCAATCGCCACGCTGCACGACCTGCCTGGGGAATGGCACGACCTGCGGGCAGCGCCTGAGAAGGAGAACCGATAGCACCTGTGACGGCGCGACGTCACGGTCGCCGACGCGACTGCCAGAGGCGTGGGGGGATTGGGGGGAGGTAGCGCCCTACCTCCCCCCAATAAAAAGAAAACCGGACCAAAGTCCGGCCGCTCCGAGGTGGAGCGGAAAGTAGGGAAAGGGAGATAACCAAGGCCTAAAGGTCGTTACATCCGGTAATACGGGTATGAGTGCAACGTTGTTCGCACCGGCGTGACAGGTTCGGTAAAAATGCATGATTTTTTTGGTTCATGGCGGTGCATGTGGTGTGGGAGCGCTGTCAGTTTTCTGAAAGAATGGGCCGGATGCACTGGAATCGCTACGCATCTGCAACAGGAACGGGGGTCGCCAGCCGGCGACTCCCGCTAATTACTGCCCTACCGCCTGCTGCTTCGTCGGGTTCTTGATCAGCCGCTCCACCAGACTCCGGGTTTTCGCCTTGTCGGCCACCCAGACCCAGCCGGCCGCGTTGGCGGGATCCTCCGCGCCGGGGACCATCTCCACAGCGACCTGCGACAGGTCGACCTGCTGGGCCATCTGGGCCAGGGAGACCGCCGTGGACGTGTTCAGGTTCGTATGGACGTACGGCCAGAGCGTACTGACGAGTCCCGGCAGCTTGGCGGCGCTGCCATTGTTGCGGGCGGTCTGCACCAGAGCCAGGAAGAACTTCCTGGTGCGGTTGATCCGCCCGATGTCGCCCAGGCCATCTGCCCGGAACCGCACGAACCGGAGGGCATCCTCACCATTCAAGTGCTGGGGATTGGGGCTGCCCTTGAAGTGGATTTTCAGGGGTGGATGGGCGTAGGGATCCTCATAGTCCATATTCTTCTCGATGACCATGTCGACACCGCCCAGCGCCTCGACCACCTTGGCAAACCCCGCGTAGTCGGCCCGGATGAAGTAGGGGATCTTGACGTCCAGCAGGCCCTCCACGGCTCGCACTGTCAACTGGGGACCGTTATCGCCACCGTAAACGTGGGCGTGGGCCAGCTTATCCTTGGCGCGGCAAATCTTGAGGCCATCGCACGGGATGTCCACAAGGGTGTCCCGCGGAATCGACAGCAGGTTCACCAACCCGAGTTTTGGGTCCACATGGGCCAGGACGACCACATCGGTCCGGGTCTTGCCCTCGTCAACACCCATCAGCAGGATGTTGGTCGGAGCCTGGGACCCAAAGAAGAAGGTCTTGGCCGCCCAGCCGCCCAATACCAGCACCGCCACCGCAATGATGATGGGCAGAAACCGGGGTGGTGCCTTCGTGATCACGGACCGGGTATCGTTCATCGGGGAACTCGCCTCCACGCTTAGCGTGCACTGTATTATGAAGCTGAACAGTACTCCCTGAGAATATCACTTCCATTAAATGACGACAATCGCCATTGTGACAACGCCGCCATCTGCAGGAGTGGGACACCAATTCCCCGAACAAGTAAGCGGTATGCCGCATGTCTGTGTGGACGTCAGGGTGGTGTGAGCAGTTGCGCGTTTTGGGTATTGACCCCGGCACGGCCCTCATGGGGTACGGCGTTATCGAGGACGCGGGGAGTCGCGAATGGGCCGTGGCGTACGGAGCCCTGACGACGCCGCCCGGTATGCTGGCGGAGAAGCGACTCCAGACCCTCTACCGGGGGGTCGTTGATTTATGCTTGGAGTACAAACCGGAGGCGCTGGCCGTGGAGGAACTCTTCTTCGGCCGCAATGTCACCACTGCGATTCACGTGGGCCAGGCCAGGGGCATCGTGCTGCTGGCGGCCGCCGACAACGGCATTCCCGTGCGGGAGTTTACCCCGGCGCAGGTCAAAATGGCGGTGACCGGCTATGGTCGGGCGGATAAGGCGCAGGTTCAGGCTATGGTCCGGACCCTGTTGGCGCTGAAGGAGACCCCCCGCCCTGACGACGTCGCCGACGCGCTGGCCGTCGCCATCGCAGCACTCCATGGCTCGAACCTGGCGTCCCGGTTGGGAGGACTCATGAAGTGATCGCACACGTCCGAGGCGAACTGGCCGCCCTGAGCACCGACTCCGTTGTGGTGGACGTAGGGGGTGTCGGCTACCGGTGCCTCGTCTCCGGCAGCACCCGGTCCCGCTTGCCCGCCCTGGGGCAGCCGGTCCAGCTCTTCACCTCCCTCCAGGTGCGGGAGGATAGCATGACATTGTATGGCTTCCTCACTGGTGAGGAGTTTGATCTCTTCCAATTGCTGCTGCGGGTGGAAGGGGTTGGCCCGAAGGTCGCCCTGGGCGTGCTCTCGGCCACCACACCGGACGGCTTCCGGCGGGCCGTGGCCTTCGAGGACCTGCCCGCACTGACCCGCATCCCCGGCATCGGTAAGAAGACCGCCCAGAAGATCGTCATCGAGCTGAAGGACAAGATTGGCGATCTGGGTGGGGCACCCGCTGCCACCGGGACTCAGATGCCTGGGGCAGCCCCCCTGGTGGCGCCAGACGCCTTCGCCGAGGCCGTCGAGGCCCTCATCGCCCTTGGGTATGCCCGGGCGGAGGCCGCACAGGCCCTGGACCGGGCCCGGCGCGAGGCCGGCGACCAGCCCAGAACCGAGACGCTGGTCCGCCTGGGCCTCAAGCAGCTCTTCCGGGGGTAACGCACCATGAGTGAGGAACGGTTTCTATCCGGCACCAAGAAGGCCGAGGACTCTCGCATGGACGAGACGCTGCGCCCTCGGCAGCTGACTGACTATCCCGGTCAGGTACGAGTCAAGCAGGAGCTTTCCATCTATATTGATGCCGCCCGCCAGCGCGGCGATGCCCTGGACCACGTTCTGCTGTATGGCCCACCCGGCCTCGGCAAGACGACCTTGGCCCAAATCATCGCGCAAGAGCTTGGCGTGAACTTCCGGGTCACATCGGGACCGGCGATCTCGCACCAGGGCGACCTGGCGGCGATCCTGACCCAACTCTCCGAACGGGACGTACTCTTTGTGGACGAGATCCACCGCCTCAACCGGCTGGTGGAGGAGACGCTCTACCCGGCCATGGAGGACTTTGCGCTCGACATCATCCTGGGTAAGGGTCCGAGCGCCCGGACGCTGCGGCTGGACTTGCCGCCGTTCACCTTGATTGGCGCCACGACCCGGTACGGTGCCCTGACCTCGCCGCTGCGGGATCGCTTTGGCGTGGTCGCACAGCTTCAGTTCTACACGGAGGAGGAGCTGACCCAGATCCTCGTGCGGGCCGCCCGCATCCTCAAGGTTGATCTTGAGTTGGGCGGCGCCATGGAGATCGCACGGCGTTCCCGCGGCACCCCCCGCATCGCCAACCGGCTGCTCAAGCGGCTACGGGACTTCGCCCAGGTGCGGGCGAACGGGCGTATTACCCGGGAGGTGGCGGACGCCGGCCTCCGGCTCATGGAAGTGGACGGTCTGGGCCTCGACAAGGTGGATCACAAGACCCTGCTGGCCATCATCCAAATGTACGGCGGGGGACCCGTCGGGCTCGATACCCTGGCGGCGGCCACCAGCGAGGAGCCGGAGACCATCGAGGATGTCTACGAACCCTACTTGATGCAGATTGGCTTTCTCCAGCGGACTCCCCGTGGTCGGGTGGCCACACGGGCCGCGTATGAATATCTCGGATTGCCCTTCGTCGACCATCCGGACGGAAACGGCGGTGGGGGGCAGACCCGTCTATTCTAGCAGGGGGAGTCGAAAATGGGTCTTCTACTTTCCACTGCTGACCAGCATGCTCGATAGCCTCGTGCTAACTGGACTGCTCTGGATCTTCCGGAAGTTTTAGGGCTCTGGTCCTACCCCCACAAATCGGTCGGGATCGTTCGCATTAAGTAGCAGTCGAGAGGTGAACACCATGCTGGGGTTTCTGCTAAGCCTCTCGGGCAGCTCTGGGCCGTCGACACAGTCGCCGGTGGACAAGCTGCTGACCCCGGCCAAGGCCGGAGACAAAGAGGCTCGCGAGGAACTGCTCCGCCAATACACCCCGCTGGTGCTCAGAGTGGGTAGTCAGGTCTCCGGTCGTTACCTGCAGGTCGGGCGGGACGAGGAGGTTTCTGTTGGCCTGCTTGCGCTCAACGAAGCGATCGATCGTTTTGACCCCAGCCGGGGTGCGTCGTTCATCACATTTTCGGAGATGGTGATCAAGCGGCGCCTGATCGACTTCTACCGGCGCCAGAAGGGCCAGGGGGAGATCCCCCTCAGCGAGCTGGAGTCAGAGGATGACGAGGGTAACCTGCTGCAGACCGTGGAGCATCGGGAGGCGCAGGAGCGATTCTTACAGCACCGGGAGTCCGAGGACCGCAAGGAAGAGATTCTGCGCTACGCAAAGCGACTGTCGGAGTATGGGATCCGCTTCAGTGAGTTGGCCGAGATCTCGCCAAAACACGAGGATGCTCGGGATCGGGCGCTGGAAGCGGCCCGGTTGGTGGCCCGCAACCCACTTTACTCGCAGCACATGATCACGAGAAAAGAGCTGCCGCTCAAGCAGTTGGAGGATCAGGTCGGCGTCAGCCGCAAGACCCTGGAACGGCAGCGTAAGTATATCATCGCAGTCGCTCTGATCATGCTCGAGGACTTTTATTTCCTCAAGCAATACATTGCGGGTTAGGGCCACATTCTTGGAGGAGGTCATCGGCATGGAAAAGGGGATTTTGCTGGAGATGGAGGGCGGCAAGGCCGTTATCCTCACTCCGCAGGGCGAATTCAAGCGCATCCCTATCCAGCCGGGGGCCTGGGAGATTGGCGACGAGATCACCACTGCGGTGACTCTGCCCGCCGTTCCCTGGTTCAGGTGGCGGTGGGCGCCTACCGCCGTCGTCGCTGCCGCTGCAGCTCTGATGCTTCTCTTGATGCCGATCGGCTATCAGGCATGGGCGTTGGCCCAGCCGTTTGCCATCGTAACGTTGGACATTAACCCCAGTGTGCAGTTGACACTCAACGAGCGGGATGAAGTCCTCAAGGTCGAAGCGCTCAATGAGGACGGCAAGGCAATCATCAGGGGAGTGAACTGGAAGCGGCATCCTGTGGGTGAGGTCTTGGAGATGCTCACCACCAAGGCGGTGGAGGCGGGCAAGCTCAACCCAGCCGATGCGGAGAGCGTGGTGGTCGTCGCCGTGGCGCCGGCCACGCAGAAGGACCTGACAAAGTCACAGTCGACGAAGCTGGTGCAGGCGACCCGCCAAGGTGTGGACAACGCCCTGGTGAAGGAATCCGCGAAGAAGCACGTCGAGTCGAAGACGCAGGTGGCGACGCTGACCGCCACGGCACAAGAGCGGGAAGAGGCGTCGCAGGAAGGGCTCGATGTGGGCAAGCTTCTACTCAAGAAGGAGTTGGAGGCGAAGAAGCCCGAGCTTAAGCCTGAGCAAGTCACGAAACAATTGCATGCGCAGGGACCCGGCCAGGTGCTCAAGGAGCTGAAGGTCAACTTCAAAGAGTTCTTGAAGGACGCGGAGCGTGAGCATAGCCCGAAGCAGGAAGAGACGAAGGGGTCCGAGAAGCAGGACACTGGCGAACCCGCTCGTCCGGTTGCCGGCAAGGCGGAGCAGAATCCGGCGGGCGGCAAGAACGACAAGGAGACGCCCAAGAAGGATACGCCGCCCGGTCAGGACACGGCCAAGGACAGCGATGAGAAAGCCAAGTCTCAGGAGAAGGACAAGGCTCGGGACAAAGAGAAGTCGCAGGAGAAAGATATGGGCGGCGGGAACAAGGTGAAGGCAAAGGGCTCGTCGAGCGAGTCCTGGAAGATTCCGCTCTTTGGGATCACCATCCCGAAGCCCCAGCTTTTCCGTAGCGATAAGGAAACACAACCGCCGCAGGCAGATCCCCGGACGCAATCGTCCGGGGCCGGGCCGTCGGAAGCCGAAGGCCGTGGCCAGGACGCCGCGGGTCAGGCCGAGGCGGTCCAGCAGAAGCCTGCCGCGGGCGAGGATCGGCCGGCGGCGAAGCAGGAGAAGGCGGTGGAGAAGGCTGAGGTAAAGTCATCCGACTCGGGAGAAGTCAAGCCGGGCAAGCCCGAGTCCAAGTCGCGTAAGTCCGAGCCGAAGACCGACAAGGGTGGGTCCAAATCGGACTGACCAGATCTCATACATAACCCGCAATCCAACGGGAAACCTACAAAGGTGGTAGACCGACGTTGCAACTACGGGGCTTGACCATCCTGGTTGCCATATCCATTCTTTCGGCGGCGCTCACAGCGCCGCCCTCCGCATTTGCCGAAACTACACAGCCGACCACGACCACCCCGGCTCTAACACTCGCGCCTCCCGTGCCGGCCCCCGCCGCTGAGCGTCCGGTACGCATCAGGCTGGGACGCTCCTCAACCGGTGTCACGGTGGGTGCAACCGGTGGTCTCACCATCGTGGCTGGAGGCGCCGTCGTCAAGCAACTGCCGGCGGGGCAATCCGCCCAGCTGACTCTCGTCTCAGGGAAGGTCCAGGTGGCGGGCCTCACGACGCCGGTCGCCCCGCCAGTCCGCCTGGTCCCCACGGCCACCCCGCCGACACCCAGCTACAGCGTCTACAACAGCCGCACATTCCGCGGTGAGATCGAGATCACGATCAGCCCGGTTAACCAGGCGCTGCAGGTCATCAACGTGGTGAACCTGGAGGATTACCTCCTGGGCGTCGTGCCCTGGGAGATGCCGTCATCTTGGCCGCTAGAGGCCCTGAAAGCGCAAACGGTCGCTGCCCGGACTTACACCCTGACCCACCTTGGCAAGAACGCGGCCGAAGGGTTCGATATGGTCAACACCACAGACGACCAGGTATACGGCGGCGTACCGGCGGAGACGCCAAGGACCAGCCAGGCCGTGGCAGGCACCAAGGGCCTGGTCCTGACCTTCGGCGGTAAGCTGGCGGGTACGTACTACTTCTCCTCCTCTGGCGGGTACACCGAGAATAATGAAGTCGTGTGGGGCGGCATCCCGATTGCCTACCTGCGGGCCGTGCCCGACTTCGACGACCTGCCCGGCAACGAATACTTCTCCTGGCGGTACTACTTCACCATGTCAGAGTTCGCCCAAAAGCTGCGCAGCGCCAGCTACGACGTGGGCGATGTCGCTGAAATCGCTCCGGCGGGAGTCAGAAGCATCAGCGGGCGGCCCCCCCAGTGGCAGGTGGCCGGTGGTAACCGTATCGTTACGATCAAGGCGGCAGATTTCCGGGGGGCATTGGGCCTGCCCGGCCTGGTGCGCACCGTTGTCATCAGGCCGTCCGGATACGTCAGTTCCAACCGCACCCTGGCATCAGCGGACCCAGTGTACGTGATGGGTGCCGACCGTACTCCCAGGCAGCGCCCCATGCGGGACAACTACCTGGTTGGAAACAGTCGAACACCTGGTCTCCCCACGACCGCCGCTGCGGTGGTCGGCCCGCCGGTCTGGCAGGAGGGTGGGGTCGAGGTAGCAGGCGGCGGCCGGGGCCATGCGCTCGGCCTCTCCCAGTGGGGTGCCAACGGTCTGGCCGTGTTGGGCAAGACCTACGATCAGATCCTGACCTACTTCTATCAAGGCACCAAGGTGGTACCGTCAGCGTGAAACTTACGGAATTCGACTTTGATCTGCCCGCGGAATTGATTGCCCAACAGCCGGTGGAGCCGCGTGACTCCTCCCGGCTGTTGGTGCTGGACCGCGCCGGCGGTGCCCTGGAGCACCGCCGTTTTCGCGACCTGGTGGAATACCTGCGGCCCGGCGATGCCCTGGTGGTCAACGAGACCCGCGTCATGCCCGCACGGCTCATGGGCGAGCGGGAGGACACCGGCGGCGCCATCGAGGTGCTGCTGCTCAAGCGGCTGGAGCGGGACCGCTGGGAGACGCTGGTCAAGCCCGGCAAGAAGGCCCGTCCCGGCCAGCGCATCCGCTTCGGCGGGGGCGTGCTTATCGGCACGGTGATTGGGACCACCGAGGCCGGCGGCCGGGCCATCGAGTTTACGTATGACGGCATCTTCGAGGCGGTGCTGGAACGCCTGGGGCAGATGCCGCTGCCGCCCTACATCCACGAACGGCTGGACGACGCGGAGCGCTATCAGACCGTCTACGCCCGGGAATGGGGCTCGGCAGCGGCGCCTACGGCGGGGCTGCATTTCACTCCCGAACTGTTCGCCCGGCTCGAAAACAGGGGTGTCGGTGTCCACAAGATCCTCCTGCACGTGGGGCTGGGCACCTTCCGGCCGGTCCAGGTGGAGAACGTGCTGGAGCATAAGATGCACAGCGAGTTCTACACGCTCACGCCGGCGACGGCCGAGGCGCTGAACCGTACCAAGCGCGCCGGCGGGCGGATCATCGCCGTGGGCACCACCAGCGTGCGGACCCTGGAAACCCTGGCGACCCCAGAGGGGGAGATCCAGGCGGGGGAAGGCTGGACCGACATCTTCATCTATCCGGGCTACCGCTTCAAGGCGGTGGACGCCATGGTGACCAACTTTCACCTGCCCAAGTCGACTCTGCTCATGCTAATCTCCGCCTTCGCGGGGCGCGAGCGCGTCCTGGCGGCATACGCAGAGGCCGTTGCGGCGCATTATCGCTTCTTTAGCTTCGGCGATGCCATGTTGATTCTGTGACACTAGTAGAAGCGCTGCAAATGTGATACCATACCTGGGGATTCCCAGGGGAGGTCCGTAATGGCCGTCACGTTCGACCTGCTCAAGACTGCGTCCGATTCGGCAGCCCGACTGGGCCGCCTGCAGACTTCCCACGGCACGATTGAGACTCCGGTCTTCATGCCGGTGGGCACGCAGGCCACGGTCAAGACCCTGAGCCCGGACGAAGTCCGGGCACTTGGCGCGCAGATCATCCTGGGGAACACGTACCACCTGTACCTGCGCCCCGGCCACGACCTGGTGGCGGAGGCGGGGGGCCTGCACCGGTTCCAAAACTGGACGGGTGCCATCCTCACCGATTCAGGTGGTTTTCAAGTCTTTTCGCTCTCCGACCTTCGCAAGATCACGGAGGAGGGGGTCAAGTTTCGCTCCCACATCGACGGGAGCGAGCACTTCCTCAGCCCCGAGAAGGCGATCGCGATTGAAAACGCCCTGGGCGCCGACATCATTATGGCTTTCGATGAATGCACACCCTACCCGTGCGAGCACGATTACGCCAAGCAATCCCTGGAGCGCACCACCCGTTGGGCCAGGCGCTGCAAGGAAGCCCACCGCCGACCGCACGACCAGGCGTTGTTTGGGATCATCCAGGGCTCTACCTACGCCGACCTGCGGCGCCAGAGCGCCGAGGAGATTGTGGCGCTGGACTTTCCCGGCTACGGCATCGGCGGCCTCTCCGTGGGCGAACCCAAGGACGTCATGGCCGAGATGCTCGAGGTCACCGTCCCGCTCATCCCCCAGGATCGCCCCCGTTACCTGATGGGCGTGGGGTCGCCCGAGGATCTGTTGGAGGGCGTCTGGCGAGGCATCGATATGTTCGACTGCGTCCTGCCCACCCGGATTGCCCGTCACGGTACACTCTTCGTGCCGGAGGGGAGGCTCACCGTCCGCAACGCTGAGTTTGCCCGGGACTTCCGTCCGATCCAGGCGGATTGCGACTGCTATACCTGCCAAAACTTCACGCGGGCCTATATCCGCCACCTGCTCAAGGCGGAGGAGATGCTCGCACTGCGGCTTTGCAGCATTCACAACCTGCGGTTTCTCGTCCGCCTCATGGAAGAGATCCGTGCCGCCATCGCCGCTGACACCTTCGCCGCTTACCGGCGGGATTTTCTGGCCACCTGGTTCGCAAATCGCTGATCTTTTGGTGCCCTTGCACCGTCTTAGGATAAGGAGGATCGACATGGCCATCGAATTCCGACAGGGCAAGCCGTCCGACCTGAAGGCGCTGCTGCCCCTGGTGGAAGCCTATGCACAGGAGCAGCAGGTACAACTGCCGGTCAATACACTTACCGCAAACTATATGGACTATGTCCGCTCTGGCATCGCCCAGGCACTGGATCACCCTGCCGGCTGTGTGATGCTGGCCCTGGAGGCCGGCGGGGCCAAGCCCGAACTGGCGGGCTACGCCGTGGGCATGGTGCAGGAGCCCCCGCCTATCTTCGAACCGGAGATGTACACTTTTATTTCGGACCTATACGTCCGGCCGGCGGATCGCAGGCAGGGCATTGCGACCGGGCTGATCGAGCGGGTGCGGGGCTGGGGTTGGGTCAAAGGGATCACCCGGCTGTCGCTGGTACTGCCAGTGGGTAGTGCCGCCCACGGCATCTATGAGAAGCTAGGTTTCAAGCCGGTCCAAACAATGCTCTACTTCAAGGACGAGACCTAGGGTCCGAAACCCAGGAACGATCTACTAAATAGCGCAAGGAGCATGAGCCATAAGGCAAATGCACCGTTGCCTATTTTGTGGTATGCTACCCATGGTTGAATACTCGATGGGAGGGACTTGTGTTGCAGAACCTGTCTGGCCTGATCTTGCCGGTGGCACTGCTCGCGCTCATGTACTTCATGATGATCCGTCCGCAGCAGCAGCAGGCAAAGAAGCGGACCGAGATGCTCAACTTGCTCAAGGTCGGGTCTGATGTGGTCACCATCGGTGGGTTGCACGGCACCATCACCGCGATCGAAGACACCACCATTCGTCTGAAGGTTGCCTCCGGCGTCGAACTCACCTTCAACCGCAGCGCCATCGGCTCTGTGCGCAACCCGAGCTAGGCCCCATACCCGGTCGAGCCCGCAAGCGACCGGGTCTGCATAAACTGTTCCAGGATCCAATGCCGCATAGCCGGCAAATCGGGGGCACTTGCCCCTACAAGGTGATGTATATGAGCACCTATGTTCAGGATCCCCAAAAACAACCGGGGGACCAAGTAGCGCAGAACATTGAGGCCCAAAAGGAGACCCTGAATCCCTTTGAGATCGCACAGGTTCTGATCTACAATGCCACTCGGGAACTCGGGCTCCCGACGGCCGTCTATGAATACCTCAAGGAGCCCACTCGGGTTCTGACTGTCTCGATTCCGGTCCGGATGGAGAATGGCGAAGTCAAGACGTTCATCGGCTTTCGTGCCCAGCACTACGACGTGATCGGCCCCTGCAAGGGCGGAGTGCGTTTCCACCAGGACGTCAACCTGGACGAGGTCAAGCCCCTTTCCATGTGGACGCCCTTCAAGAGCGCAGTCCTGGGCCTGCCCTTCGGTGACGCCAAGGGCGGCGTGATCTGCAACCCGAAGGAAATGAGCAAGCGTGACCTGGAGACCCTTTCCCGTGGGTATATCCGGGC
>DAHVXO010000203.1 GCA_027356675.1 Symbiobacteriaceae bacterium
CTGCCCGAGGTCACCACCTTCACGCTTGGCATCGCTGGCATCGATGTCACCACTCGGCCACAGGAGGCGGCACAACTCCTGCAGTCCGCGGTGGACATCCTATCCGGCGCCCGCAACTACCTGGGAAGCGTGAGCAACCGCCTCGAACATGCCGGCAACACCGATGAACAAGCCTACGGTGCGGACCTGCGCAGCTACGCGCAGATCGTTGACCTGGACTACGCCCACGAGATTGCCAACATGACCAGGCTCCAGATCCTGCAGTCCTCCGCCGCTGCCATGGCGGCGCAAGCGAACGTCGTCCCCAGGCTGGTGCTCTCGCTACTGGAGGGCCCACCCCCGGAACCCTTGGCACCCCGGCGGACCGCGATCGCTAAACGGGAGGGAACCACCTTCGCCTAAAACCGAGTATCAGGGTTCTTCGGCGTTCGGCGATCCCGCCGGGGCTCACGGCCATCTGGGGCATCTGGGTAGCATGCGTCCGCCTGTGCCCGTGGATCCGGGAGGCGTAACACGAAAACGGGCCCCCCTCGCATAACTGAGGGGGGCCCGCTCCTTTGAACCGGAGGACTTACTCTTCGGTCTTGCGCTTCTCGGGAATTAGCACCGAGAGGAGGACGGAGATGACCAGGATGCCCGCAACGACGCCCAAGGAGACGACAATCGGAATCTCCAGGAGCGAGGAGGTCAACATCTTGATGCCGATGAAGCCCAGGACGACCGAGAGCCCGATCTTCAGGTACCGGAACAGGCCCATAATGCCGTCGAGCAGGAAATAGAGCGACCGCAGCCCAAGGATCGCAAACACATTCGACGTGAAGACGATGAAGGCGTCGGTGGTGATGGCGAAGATGGCTGGGATGGAGTCCAGAGCGAACATCACATCTGTGGTCTCGACCACTAGCAAGACGATGAAGAGTGGGGTTGCCAGCCACCGGTGATCCTGCTTGATGAAGAACTTTTCCTTATGGTACCGCTCGGTGACTGGAAAGGTCCGCCGGAAGAGGCGCACCACGGCGTTGTTTTCCGGCTCCTCGCCCCCCTCCCCGGACATGGCCATCTTGAAGGCGCTGTAGACCAGGAATGCGCCGAAGATATAGATGACCCAGTGAAACCGGTTGATCAGGGCCGTGCCCACCCCAATCAGGGTCGCCCGCATGACCAGAGCGCCCAGGATGCCCCAGAAGAGCACCCGGTGGCGATGTTTCATCGGCACCTGGAAATAGCTGAAGAGCATGATGAAGACGAAGATATTGTCGACGCTCAGTGAGTATTCGATCAGATAACCGGTGAGAAACTGCAGCGCCGGTTCGGGACCACGCAGGCGCCAGAGCCCAGCGTTAAATAGGAGTGCGAGTGTGACCCAGACCACGGTCCAGATGCTTGCTTCCCGGGTGGAGACCTCGTGTTCGACTTTATGAAATAGGCCCAGGTCAATGGCGAGCATGGCGAAGATAAAAAGCAGAAAGCCGCCCCAGGCCCACAGGTTGGTTGTCAAAACTCCGGTCCCCTCCGTTCATGGATGGCAGCGTAAGCTTGCCTGCCGAGATCATGCAAGGACGATACCTATCGTAACAGTTGGTCTACAGCCTGGTCAACTACACCGGGTATGATTTAAATGCGCAAAACGTGTCGCATTCAGGCCCGGGGCAGCCTGTGCCCCAGGGCGTACCTAACGACCCCGGAGAACGTGTTGGTCCAGGGTCGCTTGCATGTCGGCAGGGGCGCTGATGCCACGCACAGACGCCGGGGGAAGCGTGCCCCCCGGCATCTGCGTGCGGTCTTAGCGGCTGGTCAGTCGCAGGAACTCGTTGATATCGCTGATGCTCACGTCCACGGCGCTCTGCCAGAAGTCCGGTTTGGTCAGGTCCGCGCCCAGGTGGCGCTGAGCCAACTGCTCCACGGGCAACCGCCCGGTATCCCGCAGCAGGTCGACGTACTTCTGTTCAAAGGTTGGCCCCTCCGCCAGCGCTCGGGCATAAATCCCGTTGCTAAACAGAAAGCCAAAAGTGTACGGGAAGTTATAGAATGGCTGACCCGTGATGTAGAAGTGGAGCTTGGACGCCCAGAAGTGCGGATGGTAGGTGGAGAGCGCTCCCTTGAATGCCTTGCGCTGCGCCTCCTCCATCAAGGCGTTCAGCCCCTCGACCGAGAGCATGCCCCGCTTGCGCTCTGCGTAGAAGGCCGTCTCGAAGAGGAACCGGGAGTGAATGTTCATGAAGAAGGATGCCGCCCGCTCCGCCTTGTCCTCCACCAGCGCCAGCCGCTCGGCGTCGCTCGTAGCCGACCTGACGGCCGCATCGGCGACAATGCACTCCGCAAAAGTCGAGGCCGTCTCAGCCACGTTCATGGCGTAACCCTGGGCCAGCGGAGGCAGGTCGCGCATGGCGTTGTGGTGCCAGGCATGGCCCAACTCGTGAGCGAGGGTGGCGATGTTGCCGGTGGTGCCGCCGAAGGTCATGAAAATCCGAGACTGCCCGCTGAGCGGGAAGCTGGTGCAGAACCCGCCAGGCTTCTTGCCGGGCCGGTCTTCCACCTCAATCCAGCGGTGCGCGAAGGCTCCTTCGGCGAACTGAGCCATCCGCGGACTAAAGCGGCCGAAATGCTCGGTAATAAAGGTTGCCGCTTCCTCGTATGTGACCTTGCGCGTCGCACCACTGACAGGTGCACTGACGTCAGGCCAGGCCAGGGCGTCCAGGCCCATCAGCTTAGCCTTACGGTTCAGGAAGGTGACCACCGAGTCCTTATTCCGCTCGATGACATCCCACATGGCCTCTAGCGTCTCAGGGGTCATGCGGTTGGTGTCCAGCGGTTCCCGCAGCACCGAGTCCCAGCCCCGGTGCTTATAGAGCTGGATCCGGTAGCCCGACAGGTGGTTGAGGGCCGTGGCGCAAAGCTCTGCCTCCTTGGACCACGCATCCTCCCACACGCCCATGGCGCGCCGGCGCACGGCGGGGTCGGGGTTGGTCAACCGGTTGGCCATCTGCCCAACTGAGAGTTGCACCGTCTTGCCGTCCTGCTCCCAGGGGATGGAGATGCGACCGACGACCGTGTCGTACAGTTCGCTCCAGCCGTGGTAGCCATCCACCGACAGATCGTTGATCAACACTTCCTGGGCCGTGGGCAGCTTCTCCTTGGCCCGGCGCCGCCGCTCCACCAGGGGATAGGCCACGGGAGCCCACTGGGGAAGCCCGATGAGCGCCTGGAAGACGTCGTCGTGCATCTGGAGCAGTTGGTCGCCCAGAATGGTATTGGCCGAGGCAAAGGTGGCGCTCAGCTGCTTGATGCGGCCAGACAGAAGCTTGGCCTGATTGTCCTTTACGTTTTGAGCGGTAAGGCAGGAGACAAAGGCGCCGCCCTGACGGAGCCGCTGTCCCAGGTCCTGCACAGACTCCAACAATCCGCTCCAGGATTCCACTTCCGCCGTGCTCTTCGGTGCCGCCGTGGCCCCGAGTCGAGCCTGCAGCGCTGCGATGTCCGTCTGAAGCTGGTCAAGGTGCTCTGCAAAAGCCGCAGAGTTGCTGCCACCGGGAAAGAATACGTCCAGGTCCCAGGTCTGGTTCAAGTTCTCCCACAAACTCAAGACTTCATCTCCGTTCGTTTGTCGCATGGCGGTCGCTCCCTTTATTGCGATGGCAACTGATCGGTCAGTCGCTTGATCTGCTGCATCAATTCTGCGTGCTGTGCCTCCATCTGCTTGAGGCGTCGGCGGATCTCTTCGGTCTCCCGCTCAAGGAGCAGCGTCGTCTGAAACTCGTTCTCGGCCCGGAGCTCGGAATGACGCCCCTGCAGATTCTGCCCGACCATCAACAGCGGCATGAGGAAGATCTGGAGCATGTTGGAGATGAAGAGCCAGAAGACGAAGGCTGGTGCCGGATCGAAGCGAAGGTGCTGGGGTGCAAGGAGGTTCCACCCGAGCCACACGGCGGTCCAGCCCAGGATGAGCAGGAAGAAGCCAAAGGACCCCACCCGATCCGTAATCGCAATGGCGACCTTCTCAAGCGGTGTAAACATCGCCGCATGGGCCTCGTTTGCGTTGCGCGCCAAGACTGATCACCTTCCGCCGAAAAATGTGCGACGCGCAGAGAATAGCACACTCGGGGGCCCAGGTAAAGAGTGG
>DAHVXO010000209.1 GCA_027356675.1 Symbiobacteriaceae bacterium
AGAGTCCTGGTGGAAGGACGCGACGTTTTGCGCTCTCCCGCCGCGGTGCGGGACGTCATTGGTTTGGCTGGGCAGTCAGCAGCCGTACAGGAGGAGCTGACCGGGAGGGAGAACCTGGAGATAATGGGCCGTCTCTACCACCTGGACCCTGAGACGCGGCGGCAGCGAACCAGCGAGCTTCTTGAGCGGTTCGATCTCCTGGACGCCGCGGATCGCGCCGCTAAGGGCTATTCAGGTGGAATGCAGCGCCGGCTTGACCTGGCGCTCAGCTTGGTGGCTCTGCCAAGGGTCCTGTTTCTGGACGAGCCCACGACCGGCCTTGATCCTCGGAGCCGTCTTGGGATGTGGGATGTTATCAGGGAGCTGGTTTCAGGCGGGACCACGCTTCTTCTCACGACGCAGTATTTGGAGGAGGCCGACGAACTTGCTGACGAGATCGTCGTAATTGATCACGGCAAGGTCATCGCTGCCGGCACTGCCGGGGAGCTGAAGAACAAGGTCGGAGGCGATGTGGTCCAATTCGAGGTGGTGGAGCGGTCCCGCCTCGGCGAAGCAGCCGAAGCGGTCAAGTCGCTATCGGAGTCCGAGCCGGCCTTGGATAACGAGAGTGGAACGGTAAGCCTGTGGGTCGGCGAAAATGGCTCGCACGCCCTGGTGGAGACCGTGAGGCGCCTTGACGCCGTGGGCATCCACACCGAAGGATTAGGGGTCCGCAGGCCGTCTCTCGAAGACGTGTTCCTGTCCCTGACTGGACATGGCGCGGAGAACCTGGAAAACAGTTCACCTGGTGGCAGTCGCAAAGCCGGCCGGCGGCACTGATAGGAGACTAAATGACCATTATCGACTCGCAGCGTCTCGTGGCGCTCGACATTCCAAGCCCTCCGACGTGGAGGCGTTTCAAGCTCGGCCTGTCCGACACGGTGACCTTGACACGCAGGGATCTCCAGGTCTGGGTTAGAAATCCAGCTTTCATCTTCTTCACAATCATCCAGCCCGTCATGTTCGTGCTTTTGTTCCGCTATGTCTTCGGCGGCGCGATCCCGGTGAAGGTTCCAGGGGGATATGTCAGCTTCCTCATGCCCGGGATCATAGCCCAGTCAGCCGCTTTCGCATCGTTCGGCACCGCGATCGCGCTGGCGAGGCAACTTCAAAAGGGCGTGATAGACCGCTTCCGGGCGATGCCCATTTCGCGCTCAGCGGTGCTGTTGGGACGCCTTCTTGCCGACACCATCCGGCTGGTGGTAACCGTCTTGGTGATACTCGGCGTTGGCTATCTGGTGGGCTTTCGTTTCAGCAATGGTGTCCTTCCCGCGATACTGATGCTGATCCTGGGAGTGGTGTTCGGAGTGACCATCTGCACTGTAAGCGCATTCGTCGGACTCGCCATCAAAGACGAGGAGTCTGTTGGCTCCTTCGGCCTGGTTTGGCTTTTCCCGCTCACGTTCGTAAGTGCGGCCTTCGTGCCAGTCCAGTCGATGCCGGGCTGGCTCCAAGCCTTTGCCAACAACCAGCCTGTGACGATCGTGATAGATGAGATGCGCTCCCTGGCTCTCGGCGGGCCTCTCGCACTTCACGCATGGCAAAGCGTGGTCTGGCTTGGCTGCATAGCCGCAGTTTTCGTGCCGCTGGCGGTCAGGGCCTACCGCAAGGCGACTTGATCCGGGTTGTGTTCCACAGTGGTCACCAGCGAACTTGCCTGGTGACCACTTTCGATTCCCGCGCGATGAAAGGGCATCAGAGGCTAAATCACATGTCGCCGGAAAAGTCCCGCTGGCGCCTTGGCCGCGGGATGTTTACTCCTCGTTGGCGGGATCGGTGCCAGAGATTTCACCGCTGATGCGCCAGCCGAGAGACCACTCCTGTTCCGCCACCCCACCGGCAGCCGCCGTGAAAGCCCGCAACGCCAGCAGCACCGTCTCCTGATCTTTGACCGGCAGGCGTGCCAGAATCGCTGCGAGCTCTTCACGCCTCCTGCGGGTCACCTTCGATACGATTTCCCTCCCCTGCAGGGCAAGCGACACCCTGACGATTCTGCGGTCAGAGCTGGCCCGTCGGCGTGAAATCAGCCCTTTCCGCACAAGACGGTCGCACATCCTGGTGGCAGTTGAAGGCCCCACCCCGAGTATCGCCGCCAAGTCTGCGACGTTCTGGGGACCGCGCGCGGCAAGCTCCACCAAGACCCGGTACTGAACCAGGGTGACGTCCTCGTCCACGTCCCCAAGCGAGCGCGCCGCGACCGCCACAAGGGCACGGCTGGCGCCCATGACCGCATCGACCAGCTCATCTCCTGCTGTAAGCCCCACGCCATCGATAATATTTGACATCTACAATCATTGTATATAGCTATACTTGCTATATGCACGCATTTTCTCTAACAACAGGCCACCGTCACGCGGTCGGACGACGAACGAGGATCCAATGCCAATGAGCAGCAGCATTCACAGGCCGCCCGCGCCAACTCGCCTGTACCTTCGTGACGGCGTTTCGACAACAGAGCTCCAAGTTGAACCGGCAGAAAGCACTCCAATGAGCCAGCGCCTCTCCTCTGTCTGGGAAAACCGATGAGCCCGAGCACCGCGAGCCGCTCCAATGGAGGGGGCCGGAATCGCTCTCGGGCAGCTGGACCTCACGCCACCCAAGGCATGAGGAATTCGGTCGCAGAGCGGATCAAATCGATGCCGTACTTGCCAAAATGGCTCATGCTCGCCTCGGTGATCGGGGTCATAGCGGGGCTGGGCGCCGTCGTGTTCTACGAGGCACTCACCCTGTCGACGCACTTCTTTCTTGGAGTTCTGGCCGGCTACCAGGTCCCAACCCCGGCGGGAGAAGGGAACCTGGCCGGTTCAGCCCATTACCTGCGGGCCTGGGCGATTCCACTCGTGGTTGTCCTGGGCGGGCTGGTATCCGGCTTCATCGTCTACACCTGGGCGCCTGAGGCGGAGGGGCACGGCACTGATGCCGCCATCGACGCCATTCACCACAATCCCCGGGGAATCCGTCTGCGCGCCGTTGTCATCAAGATCATCGCATCCGCTGTCACCATCGGCTCAGGCGGTTCCGGGGGGCGAGAAGGCCCCACGGCTCAGATCAGCGCCGGATTCGGATCTTTTCTGGCCCGGATACTGGACCTTTCGCCTGAGGATGGCCGGATCGCGGTATCGGTGGGAATCGGCTCGGGAATCGGCGCAATCTTCAGTGCCCCGCTCGGAGGCGCGGTCCTGGCCGCCGACATCGTCTACCGAGACGACTTCGAATTCGAGGCCCTGCTGCCCGGAACCCTGGCTTCCGTCATTGCCTTTGCCATCTTCGGAGCGGTTTATGGCTACGAGCCATTGTTCTCCATCCCCGGCGGATACAACTTCACGCAACCAGTTCAGCTCTTGTGGTTCGCGGTGCTCGGGCTGGTGGCCGGCGGCATGGGCCTTTTGTACTCCAGGTCCTTTTACGGAATCATCCGGCTGGCGGAGAGACTTCCCTTTTCCCGCAAGCTCCGCCCGGCCCTGGGAGCCCTGCTCACGGGTTTGCTGGCTCTGTGGCTTCCCGAAGTCCTCGGCACAGGGTACGGCTGGGTGCAAAAAGGCTTCGCATCGGAGCTCTCCAACCTGCCCCTGTTAGTCCTGATTGCGCTTCCATTCGCACGAATCGCCGCGACTGCCTTCTCCATTGGAAGCGGCGGATCCGGTGGAGTCTTCGGTCCCGGAATGGTGATCGGCTCGTTCACCGGGCTGGCGGTCTGGCATCTGCTCCAGCCGTGGGCCCCTGGGATTGGCCACGACCCTGCGGCTTTCATCGCGGTGGGAATGATGGCGGTGTTTGGCGCCATATCGCGCGCCCCGATTGCGGTGATGCTGATGGTGGGCGAGATGACCGGGAACATGAGTCTCCTTGCACCGGCCATGATCGCCGTCGCCATCGCCTGGTTCATCATCGCCAGCTCTGATGACAGCATCTACCGCTCCCAGCTGCGAACCAAGGCGGACGCGCCGGCGCGCAAGCTCACCTATGGACTCCCGCTTCTGACGGCCATGAAAGTTGCCGATCTTGTGCAACCAGCCGTGCTCCGGCTTGCCTCCGGCACCAGCGCTTCTGACGCCCTGCGGATGCTCCGCCAGGCCTCGCTCCCTGGCGCTCCCGTGGAGGACGAAGACGGGGTATTCATCGGCACTGTCAAGAGAAGCCGTCTGGAGGAGGTGGTGGCGGCGGCGACTGCGGATGCCGGGCTTGGAGACGCCATCGAAACCTCAAGCCCTTCCATGGCAATCTCGTCGAAGCTCGACGTCGGTCTTGAACTGCTGCTGCAGTCTGGAATGGGATGGGTGCCGGTCACCGACGACGCCCGCCATGTAGTGGGTATTCTTTCAGCGAGCGATCTTGTGAGCGGCTACAACAAGACCCTAAGCGCCAAGGTCGGTTACGCCTATGACCTCACCACCCGGGCATTGGCCGTTGAGGAACGGGTGGGCAAGGGGGCGCCGGCCGCAGGTCGCGCAATCCGCGATGCCGATCTCCCACCAGGTTGCGTGGTGGTATGGGTGCAGCACCAGGGGGTGCGAAGCTGCGCTTCGGGATCGACAGAGATCGCCGAGGGCGACATAGTAAGTGCGATAGTTGCAGCCAACGAGGCCGAAGCGCTCCGCCAGCGCCTCTCAGGCAAAGAGATCTCCGCAGATTAGGATAAATCCGCCCGATCATTGGGGCAGGTCCACCGGCTTCAAAGCGGAGACGGGCTATCCGGGCCGGAAAGTCCCGGGGCTGACTCAGTCCCTGATGTCCTGCACCAGCCATTCCGTTGGTATTTCACGGCCGAGCCCCTTCTCCACCGCGTTTTCGTAGATGAGTCCGCAAACCGTATGGAACTGGGCTCCCTGGGCATTCCCCCTCTCCGAGAAGGTGATATCGCCCGGATCCGACCTCACTACCGCCTCTCCGCTGAGAATCTGTGGCAGAGTCACCACCTTGGACTCGATCACCGACGGGTCCCACGCCTTCTTGCCATGGAGATGCTGGCGCCAAACCGGATCGTTGGGACGCGCCATGTAGTAGACAAACTCTTCGCGTGTTCCCGCTGCGGAACTGCCCCCTGGTGCAGTCGCATCCGCCAAACGGAGCCAGGTGGTGAATCTGTCTATGGCATCAGAATCAGGGGCACCCCCAATGCTTGTCACGTGGGAGCCGCGTCCGAGATGACGGCCAAAGATCACAGCCCCCACCGCATCGGTGCAGCCGGAAACGATATCCGCGCCGGCACAGGCGGCTTCCGGGGAGTCGACCGCCTTGACCTCGATTCCATGTCTTTCGGCCATCTCGCCCGCGTAGCGCTCCCTATTGACTTTCGTTGGGCTGTAAACCTGGACCAGCTCGAGTCCCCTGACGGCGGATATAGCCTCCAGGTGCGTCCTGGCCATGCCGCCGGATCCGATCATTGCGAGCACCTTGGAATCCGGATTCGATCCGTATTTGACACCAATCGCTGAATCGGCAGCCACCCTAATGTGCTGGAGGACACCGTCGTTCATAAGAGCGAGCGGCTCCCCGTTCCTGACCGAGAGAAGAAGCACCAGACCCATGAAGGTCCCTGGCTGGATGCAGTACTTCTCCTGAGTGCGGTTGCCGTCCCGGGACTCTTCGGTGAGAATGTCTGACTTCATGCGTATGGCGAAATATCCGCTTCGCGCCGAGCCACCCTCCATGGTTCCCCACTGATACACGGAGCGCCCATCGCCGGTGGGAATTCGCATGTCGATCCTGGGCCGGCAAATTCCCTCTCCGTCGGCAAGGTCCACATAGGACTGTTCCAAAACATCCACCGCATCACGAACATCCAGCAGCTCAGAGACCATTTTGTTATCGATTACAAGCACGCCCCACCCCTTTTGAACATTCCTCTCTTAAACAACAACCGCCTCGATGACACCCAACGGCCGCTGAGCCGGTACGGGTCAAGGTTGACGCGGTTGCCAAGAACGGCCCTTAGCCGGAGTCTAGGGATGCACGTTCTGGGTAAACCACTCGGTCGGCAGTTCGGTCCCGGCGCCTCTCGCGCGCGCCAGCTCCAAGAGCTTGGCGCCCACCGCTGCAAACTGGATCCCCAGTCCCATGTTATTTGCAAAGCAAGTCACTTCTTCGTCCGATCCGCGCCCTTCCACTGCTCCGGTTATCAGCTGGGACAGGGTTGGCGTAGATTTCCAGTCGACCCCGCCCGCATCAGCCGACCAGCCCTTGTCACCGGCGAGCACTTCAACCCTGGCCTCATCCATCACCACGTGCTTTGGCGTGGAATCCGGAGAGTGAATTATCAGCCTGTCGACCCTGGCGTAGGCGGTCCGATCGAGCTCACAAGGCTTTATGCATCCCAGATGCTGGCCTGGCCGCAACAATGACCCGTCGAAGATCGGCTGAAGGGCGTTCGTGGCACAGAGTACAACGTCGCCCTCACCCAGCACAGCCTCTGGAGAGTCGGCCGCGATGACATCAGCCTTGACGCTGCGGCCAATCTCATCGGTGAACCGGAGCAGATTTTCCCGATTGGGGCTGTAGACCACCA
>DAHVXO010000213.1 GCA_027356675.1 Symbiobacteriaceae bacterium
CTCGGAAGCATACTTACTCGATTTCACGGTGGGCGAGGCGGTCAAACGGAAGCTGAGAAATCAGGGCGAGGTCGGGTTTACCGACATCCTGGGCCAGACCCATACGCTGGACAGTGCCACGATGGTGGAAGCACTCCGGCCAGCCGTGGAACGACTGGCCCGGGAAATCGCCGACCGGGTGCTGCGACTGAACGGCACGGCCCCACAGGCGATGATGCTGGTTGGTGGCGGCAGTCTGACACCCGGCCTGCCCGCAGCGTTGGCTGCGGCCGTGGGCCTGCCCGAGGGCCGGGTGGCCGTGCGAGGCCGGGACGCCATCGCCGGGGTTGACGGGGCCAAAGGGCTTTTGAAAGGTCCTGATGCGGTAACCCCGATTGGGATCGCCGTCACCTCCCGGGAACGATCGACGTTAGGGTTTGCCCACGTCTATGTAGGGACGCATGGCGTCCGGCTGTTCCATCCGGCGAAGCTCACAGTGGCTGATGCGCTGTTGGCGGCCGGCGTTGCCATCGGTGACCTGCAGGGCGCCGTTGGCAAGGGCCTTACCGTTACGGTGAATGGATCCTTGCGCATTGTCCGAGGCACCTTTGGCAGACCCGCCCGCATCCTCCTGAACGACCAGGTTGCCGCACTGGACAGCCCGATTGTGCACAAGGACCACGTGACGGTGGTGCCCGGTACCGCCGGTGAACCCGGTCGCGCGACGGTTGGCGACGTGGCGCCAGAGGCACTCGAACGGCTGGATGTCATGGTCAACGGCGCGGCACAGTCGCTGGAGGCCCTGATCACGGTCAACGGGCAGGTCTGCGACCCCAATCGGGCCCTGTCGGACAACGATTGCGTCGTCGTGCGCCCCGTCCGGACCGTGGAGGATGTATTGCTGCATGTAGGCATGGAGGACCTCGGCGAGATGAACGTGGTACGGTTCTCACTGGACGGTGTCACCCAGGTGGACCGGCGCCCGCGGTACACGGTGAGGCTGAATGGAGCGCTGGCTGGTCCGGAGACGCCGCTGCGCAGCGGTGATCAGCTCGCGGTTGCGTCCGGGCCGGGACTTACGGTCGGAGCGGTCGCTGCTGCGGCTCAGGTCCGCCTGGAGACCATTCGGATCAGGCTCAACGGGATGGTGCTTGAGCTCCACGGCGAGTCGACGGAGATTCTCCGCAACGGCAGGCGGGCAGAGTTCAATGACCCGGTAGGCGAGAATGATGCGATCGCGGTTGTGAGCGGGGGTGAACCGCCCATTTTTGCACACCTGCTGGCGCAGGCGGGCTTTGGAACGACGCCACCGCCCGGCAAAACGCGGTTGACGATGCTGCTGAACGGCCAGCCTGCAGAGTTCGTTACGCCACTCAAGGACGGCGACCGAGCCGAGCTGATGTGGGAGTAAAGAGCGCAGCAGCGTCGAGTGATCGTACCCCGACGCGGTTGTTTTTCATTTGGATGTGGTAAAATAGCGGTCGGGTTCACCCGAATTCCGTTGAGGGGGGAGGACTCTCCTGGCAAGGCGGCACTGTAACATTGGGGACAATGAGTTTACAGTTCCGTTACAGACCTCATCTGGTGGGTCGGTATGCAGGAATTTCCCGGGTAAAGCGAAATACATCTAGAGCAATTGGGGTGCCTCTGAAGGTGGTGACGGTTGGTTGAACCTGGAGCGGATAGGTAATATTACTTCGGAACTCTCTTCTAATTTACTGAGAGCGATCGTACTTCCCGGAGGCATCCGGGATTGGTTTTCCCGGGCCCAAGCAGAGCGAGCCCGCGATCCGCGCAAGCCGCAACAGCCCGATCAGCGGCCGGACAAGGCGACCTACATGTCGCACAAGGTGGAAGTTGGCGGACCGGTCGTACTGATCGCTGGCTCACCTGTGCCTGATGAAGCCGTCGTGGAAATGATGCACTTGGCCGGCGGGCGCGCAGCCCGGGTGGCCATTCTGCCAATCGCGGCCGTGGACCAGCGACAGTGCGGTGCGGCAGCGCTCCGGTTATTCACCCGTTTTGGCATGCGCCGGGTTGAGGTGTTGGAACCAATTACCAGGGACTCCGCCTGTGACATTGAGCAGGCGCATACGCTGGGCACGTTCGATGCGGCATTTCTTTGCGGTCCGGACCTGCCCACCGGTCTTGAGCTCCTGCACGACAGTGCACTGGCTCAAGCCCTGGGGACGATGCACCGCTCAGGCCGGCTTGTCGCCGGCATGGCGTCAGGCGCGGTCCTGCTGTCCGAGCGGCTGATTATAGTTCGGGACGGCAGGCAGGCGTTGGTCCCCGGGCTGGGGATCGCCAGTGGCTTGGTGGTCGACACCGAATCAGCAAATCAGGCCCGCCTGGGTGAGGTTGCCCGGTGCATGAATGCGGAGGGCGGCTTGGCGCTAATGGGCGCGGAACTGGAAGCTGGATCTGCAGCCGTAATGCGCGACGGCGAAGTCCGCGTGCTGGGTGAGGGCAGCGTGACATTCCTTGATTCGCGCGAGAGTGCAGTCGCCAGTGGCGCTGGATCAGCAGGAGTGTATGGTCTGAAGGTGCATGTGTTGCAGGCAGGCAGCGGCATCAATCTTCGCAGTCGTAGACCATTTGGCCCTGGTAAAAAGGTCGCAGCCGCCGCCAGCGAACGCTGAGTTCTTGGTAAGACCAGACGGGCCCGGGAGGGTTTCCCGGGTCCTTTGTCATGCCGCCCGGTCCTGAACACAGGAAATATCTACCATATCCCTCTTGTGGTTTACATAAGATATATTATCGGACGTTATGACGGCCTTTTGGTGCCGGGGGTCAGGCTAGCCTTTCTCTTCCACTCCCCAAAAGCAAAGGGCCGGGAGCCCTTCAGGACTGCCCGGCCTGTCTTATTGAACAAACGTCTCACTCGCTTCGGTATAGCACGCTGCATGCAGATGTGCTACTGCATCCATCTGTGACCCGAAAGAGAGCCGTTGAGTGCGAAACGTCTCCTCATGGATCGGTTCACGGCAGACTGTGCAGATGAGCTTCCCTTCAGTTCGCAGATTCTCGGCTGCTGCGCGAATCTCTTCCTCGGTCGGGTTGACCAGAACCGGTCGCCCGGTCTGAATCGCTTGTGCCAGGATGCGGCCCAGACGTTCGTTCATGTGGTTTCCCCCCGATGCCAGACTACGCCGGATCGGGCAGTACTATGCCGGCTGTGTAGGTTTGTGGTGCAACTCGGCAAAAAGCGGTAAGAGAGCCGGCATCGCAGGCACGATCAGGTCCGCATCAGTAGGGCCTGCCGTTCCATGGGGGTCGATGAAGACGGTCTGGCAACCGAGGGCTGCGGCCGGGGCAACGTCGTTGACCAGATTGTCTCCGACGCTGACAATAGACTGGAAGGGAATGCCATACTGAGTGGCCAGATCGGTACACAATCGGGTCAACCCCGAGGGTTTCTTCGTATCGAAGGACATTTGATCGAAGAGTCCCAGGAGCCCAATTTTGCCCAGGATGGCCTCACTATCGGGCTGCAGGCTGTTGGTGGCCAGAACTTGGACGACCCTCCCCCTCAACCCCGTGATGGCCTCCTGTAACCCGTCGATTGGACGCATCACGAAGCTCGGTTGCGACATGAGGGTGCGTACGTGCAGGAAGGCCTCCTCGTGAGCCCGTCGGTCACCACCATAGTGGAATGAGATTACAACAGGCACCCACCAGAGGTCGCCCACGTTGATCAGCCGTGTCTGGTCAGGGTCGACGCAATCCGGGTACAGGCTCGTGCGCACCAGGGGCGGCACTTCAGAACCATCCCAGTGCAGGGCGCGTTCAATGCGACCGGCCCGGGGCTCCAGGATTAGATCCCGTTCCACGTCGTAATAGGTCCCTACCCGCACAACCGGATGCTGCCCGTTGAGAACCGCCGCGTACTCGGTCCAATACGGGTGCTGGGACTCCGGGGGCAGGTGCGGTTGAATCGCTCGCGCATAGAGGTCAAATTGGGCAGTGTCACTGTAAACAGTGCCATCCAAGTCGT